>JBHLQS010000072.1:0-12992 GCA_048883405.1 Candidatus Thorarchaeota archaeon | reverse complement strand
TCAGCCTCATGCATTCCATATCGGAACTCCTGATAGTATTCCGGAAAGACAATGTTTCCATGTGACACAGGGTTCTCAGTGTCCATCACCCAATGAGGGGGTGTGTAAGGCTTGAGGAACTTGTCCACCTCTTCAGGCTCTAGATAATCGTATGTTGATAATGTATGGCTGAGAACGAAGCCATCCGCATTTACCATCACTGGCATTAGTACACGTTCATCTTCAGCTAGTTTGAACGCCTGAATTATCGTGTGATACAGTTCATCCACGCTTGAAGTATAGAACTGAATCCATCCGGTGTCACGTTTGCTCATGCTGTCATCATGGGTAACATGAATGTTCCAGCTCGGTGAAACTGATCGGTTGATGTTGGCAATCACGATGGGCAATCTTGCTGCGGCAGCCCAATGGAGACCCTCATCCATCAATAGCAGTCCATTCGATGACGTCGCAGTGAAGGCCCTGGCTCCGGTAGAACTTGCACCTATACATGCAAAAACCGCAGAGTGCTCGGATTCAACACGAATGAACTCACCCTTGAATACACCTTCTTCGTTCAGCAATGCAACCTGTTCAGGTATGGTTGTTGCAGGGGTAATCGGATATGCAGCAACAACCTCGACGCGCGCAGAAACCACTGCTCGTGCTGCTGCATAGTTCGCACTCATTAGCTTGGTCTTCATTTAGCAGCCTCCTCTTCTCTCTCTCTAATCATCTCTATGCATTCTGGTGGGCAGACTTGAGCGCATATACCACATCCCTTGCAGTAGTCCATATCAATTCGGGGAAATCCTTCATCATCAATGGAAATTACAGCCTCAGGACAGTAGAGCCAACATATGCGGCACTTATTGCAGCGCTCATAATCGATTTTGGGAGAGAACGTTCTCCAGCTTCCAGTCTCACCAGTCGCGCCGACAGTAGGCTTGGAAACTGGGGTCTTCGGTATATCAGCCCGTTTCTTCGGCTCGGTGTTGACTTCATTGACCATAAATCAGACATCCGTTGGGAGCCATTATGACACCTCGCGGGGACGAACCATATTAGGATTATGATGAGTCCAAAATTCGGGCTTCTTTGGTCAAGCTTAAGTGTCAGGTCTATTGTTGAGAACCACTAAGTGTTTGAAGAGAGATGGTTCTCGATGAAACTCCAGTTCACGTTGGTACAAATGCCCTGTGTTGAGGGTAACAGGGAAGCAAACTATGAATGGGCGAGAGGGCTTCTGCAGAATCACATGAGCACAGAGAATCTGGAATTCATTGTGCTTCCAGAGCTATTCGATATTGGATTCAGATACGAGGACTATTCTGAGGCAGGACCAGGAATACCAGGACCGACAAGTGAGTTTCTGCAGAATCTAGCAGAAGAATATTCCAGCTACGTGGTTGGTACAGGGCTTGAAAGTACAGATTCACTATTCTTCAATACCTTAGTTATGGCATCACCTGAAGGAAAGACCATTGGAACCTATAGGAAGATTCACCCCTTCCAGAGCGAGAGAGATGTGTTTGCTGGAGGAAGCATGCTCACGCTCCTGGATATTAAGGGTGTCAAGGTGGGCGTCGAGATTTGTTATGATGTTCGATTTCCAGAAGTTTCCCGAAAGCTTGCTCTGGAGGGCGCAGGAATAATCCTGATGCCTGCTGCGTTTCCAGATCCCAGGGTGGCTCACTGGGACAATCTTGTAATGGCCAGAGCAATTGAGAATCAACTCTTCGTGGCTGCAGCCAACAGAGTCGGCCCCTCGTTTGATGGGAAGACCTACTTTGGACACAGTCAAGTCGTGGATCCATGGGGTGTACGGCTTACGCGAATTAACTCTGAGAACGAGGTATTCACTTCCCAGATAGACACAGCAATGATCAAGTCAGTACGGGAACAGATTACATGCTATGCTGATATTGCTCCGGAAGGGTATGATAAAATTCAGTGGTTCAACGAGTGATTCAGTCCCAACACAAGCGTTAAGTGAAAGTGGAAAAGTGTCAACATGAGTTGGAGAGAGCTAAGTTGTCTGAGAAACCGTCAAAACGCATCAAGAAAGCTGTAAAGGACTGGTTTAGAAGAGAAGGCTCGAAACTAGAGACCATCTCAAATCCTCGTGCCGAATTTCTATTCAAGGTCAAGTTCCAACGATTCTTCTTCACTGTAGTTAGACCAAACGAACAGAATTTCATTCAATTGGAATCACAGGTGATGATTTCACCACAGCACTTGAAGGTCCTGAATGCGGAAAAGATGCGCGAATTCCAGATACAGGCTGTGAAGTTCAGTTTCACGCATGGAGTTCAGCTCGGATTCATCAAACCGAATCCTGCACAACAGGGTCCCAAGCCCCCTGGACCAGGATTTGTGGTTTCAGACAGAATCTATGATGACGGATTCAGTGAGGACCGCCTCTGGGAGGTAATGAGAAAGCTCCACTCAGCTGTCGATATGGCGATAGCTATACTGAATGAGGTGACTGGACAAACGGGAATGAAGCCTCCCACAGAAACGCCCGACTCCGGACCGTCCTACTATACTTAAGTACTGGATTCGGAAAATCGAAAGGAATCAACCCAAGACAGCTTGAAATATCGATGCTGTGACTAAATTAAGGGATTGTCAGGCGCTTGGACCATCTATAAATGATGGAGCCGGTGACCTTTCTCGAAGATAGAATCAATGGATGGTGTACGCTTCTGCATAAGAAGTCCTCTCTCAAGAGAAACTCAAGAGCATTTGTTCCACTGCTTCTTATGCTACTCGCATTTTTTGCCCTACCAGCATCATTAGAAATGAAAACAGATTCTTTCCCCGAAGTTAGTCCAGTTAGGAAGCTACTAGAAAATCCCTTTGCACCTTCATCTGCATCAGGGGTAGGAGAGGATCAAATCACTACGGCCTATATGTCACGCACCATTGAAAGTCAGCAAGTTTCCATCCTCAACAGTTACACGAGCCCAGATACTCATGAAGTGTTGCTTGATCTCTCTGAATATCTAGAACCGGGATGGTTGCTCTATAAAGCGGAAATTGATGCTCAGAGCGTCACCGCAGCCCCTGAAAGAGAGGTGGTCGGTGTAGCTTCCGTCCCAGGCCAAGATTTCAAAATAGAGGAGTACATAGCCAACTTCTACTACAGCCAGCTCACAAATGGATTCTATAATAGGCCGCACAATGGATCCCTGTTGAATTATTCAGTATCATACTATACGGAATACTACAACACTGCTTTGAGAGGAACATCTTATTTGGTAATTAGCGAAAACTACAGTGATAGCTCAAGCGGCCTGACAACTCCCGAAGCTATGTCTGGTCATGATTCAACTTTCGAATGGACAACCGTTGATGGTGAGAATCTCAACCTCACACAGAATACCGTCTACTATGCAGTCATAAATGGCACCGACCTGCATGAAGATATAATCTCTCAGAATTATCCGATTATCTATTGGGGTGTGGAGTCAGCAGCAGGATCTTTTGCTACCAGAAGATATACCACTGAAATCTTAGATTGGTTAAGCATTTCGCGTGAGGCATTGCTCAATTACACATACATACCATGGGATACTAGCACCAACTCAGCCCAAGTCTACAGTACAACGAGTGATGTGAGCTTGGAATGCAACTCCACTGCATTTACCAGTGATACTTGGAATTCAGCTACCTTTGCACAGAATATCACAGCAATTTCATTAACGGCGAATCAATCGGTCGATTTGACATATGATATCACCTTATGGTATTCTAGGAGTGAAACAGGATCTATCGATTGGAATGTGGAGATTTCGGGGGGTCCCGTTCTATGGAACTCCTCGATGGCAATCAACTATCCTAGCCTCAGCGGACAGGTTGAGCGATTCTTGAACTTCACTGTACATGTTGATTGGACGATTTCTGGACTGTATAATGCCACGAATCCAACCGTAAATCATGAACAGTATTCAAGAACAGGAGATGTAGTAATCTGCAGCAATGTGGGCACAGAAAGCTGGGTTCTATCTTCAACTGCGCCGAATTATGTATCGAATGTGGCGTTATATGACTCAGCAGATGACAGTGCAGTTGTTCATACAGTAGATGTTGGAACAGTTCTGGATGTCAATACGACAGTAGAGAGTCCAACTCTTAATGCAGCCACCACGGGCTCCGTCAACCTCACAGTTGTCCATTCGGGCACGACAACATATGCCCCTGCCAATGCCTCCGTCACGGCTGGGCTTGGGCATCATAGCTGGAATACTGGAACAGATCATGATAGCAATGGTATTCATACAGTTTCGGTCTTCTGGAGCAATGGCACTGAAGCTGGATATCGCACACTCGACGTCGTGATAGTCTATCCAACCGAAATGACATCTGTTTCAACTATCGATGCATTCACTGACAGCACCTTCCCATTTAGTGTGTTCTTCAGAGATAGCTACACGCCGCAGTATCTTGATGGAGCATTCGCAGAAGTAACCTACTCTTTTGCTGGAGGCAACAATATTACGATGACAGACCATGCCAATGGCACATGGAGTGGCATAGTTGACACCACAGGCATGAGCCCAGAAACCTATGATTTAGTTGTATATGGTGAGGGATTTGCATTTGAGAATGTGAGTCGAGTCATTAAGGTGACTCTAATACATGACACACAGGTCTTGGATGTTTCATGGTCAAATGGGCCAGACATAACCTATGTTGAGAACTCGGAACTCGTTGTTGTTTATAGAAGAACAAATGGCGACAATGTAACCAATGCTCAGGTCAATGCAACCATTGGAATCAAGACATGGAATCTGACCCAGCAGCTTGATGGATCGTATCGAATTGAATTCAATGGAACCGATGACCCCCCTGGTTTTGGCGTTCATCCTATTTCAATATCTGCATGGAACGCTGGCTATGAAGAACAATCAGACAATCTTCAGACTCTGACTATAGGAAAAGAGGCCACCTCACTGCAGGTGAGTTGGTCAAACACCAACAACATTACATATCTTGACAACACCATCCTTTCAGTAAAGTATCTGATGAGTAATGGTACTGAGATTTCAGGGGCAGAATTGAATGTAACAATTGACACAAACACATGGGATCTTCTTTGGAACTCCGGCACAAGTGCCTATGAGATTCAATTCAATGGAACAGACGCATCTACTGGATTAGGTACTCATTATCTACTGATTCAGGCTACGCTTTATGGATATAATGACGCATCAGACTCAAGCAAGAATCTCACAATTCGAGAAGAACCAACAGCAATAGTACTCTATTGGTCTGCTCCATATCTGAACAATATCACGTACATCCAGCAGACTACGCTCTATGCTAACTTCACAATATTGGACAACACACCCATTCAGCTCTCAACGGTCAATGTTACGTTTGGCACTACAACTCTGAACCTCACTTGGGATATCAGCTTGCAAAGATACTGGATTGTTTTCAATGGCACAGACAATCCTCCAGAATTTGGGAATCACAGCCTTTTTGTCCAAGCATGGAAACATGGCTTTCACGCGAATTCTGATATTACAAGTATCTTCATACGGAGAGATCCCACAACGCTAACAACAAATTGGCCAGATGGCTCCACTATCAGTTATGTGAATCGGACAACGTTGGTAGTTCATTATAGGATGAGTAATAATACGGACATCGAAAACGCGATAGTCAACGTGACCATCAGTGGCGAAACATGGGATATGACCTGGGATGATATCGACAGTGCCTACAAGCTAACATTCAATGGAACAGATAGTCCGTTCCTAGGAAGCCATGCCCTGACCATAAGTGCTTGGAAATATGGATTCATTGAAGTAGTAGACACATCGCAGAATCTTGTTATCGAAGAGGAGTCAACTCAACTAACCTACTCCTGGTTGCCTGAGGGCAATATCACCTACTTCGAGTGCACATACTTCTTTGTGTATTATGAAATGAGCAACTCGTCCATAATACCAGGTGCGGCATTGAATGTAACAATAGGTAGTGATTCATGGAATCTTCTCTGGAACAACACACAGCAGGCATATGGAATAAGGTTCAACGGATCAGATACCATTCCAGGTTTGGGCACCCACACTCTAAATGTCACTGCGTCATCTTATGGATTTGAAACTGCAATAGACTGGTCGCAATCACTTATCATAACCCTTGAGGGAACTGATTTGAGCGTGTCATGGCGTGCACCTCAATTCAACTCCATCACGTACCTACAATCAACAGAGCTGCAAGTCTATTACGAAATGATGAATGGCACACCTGTCCTCGATGCAATTGTCAATGTCACGATAGGGATCAAGACGTGGAATCTCACATGGAATGGACTATACTATTCCATTCTGTTCAATGGGACAGATGCACAACCAGGACTGGGACTGCACATTCTCACAATCAAAGCATGGAAGGCCCATTTCCAGGCCCACGAGAGAATAAATGAAACCCTTGCAATTGACCTAGAACCGACCACAATCTCCAGCAGCGTGCAGGATGTCTTCATAACATATGTAGAGAATACGCAACTTATTGTCACCTATGCGCTGGCAAACACAACTCCAATTGCAGGGGCAACTGTCAACGTGACAATAAATGACGACACCTGGAAATTGTGGTGGAATGCTGGTGATGGAACCTACAGAATATGGTTTAATGGAACGGATAATCCTCCGGGCATGGATACTCACAATCTGCTTATCTCAGCATGGAAGTACGGCCATGAGAACCTAACAGATAGCTCCACTCTTGTCATATCACCTGAACCAACGAGCATCGCGATTTCATGGTCACCATCAGAGTCAATCACATTTCTCCAGAGCACTATCCTGCTTGTCGATTACAGAATGAGTAATGATACTTCCATCCCTGATGCAAGTGTTACTCTGTTCATAGGTGCCAGTTCTTGGCCTTTGAGTTGGAATGCAACTTCAGGATTCCATGAAATAGCAATCAATGGAACAGATGCACTTCCTGGAATCGGCACACATAGCATTACAGTGCAAGCCTCAAAGTTTGGTTTTTCGATTAGTTTCAATGGCACAGAGTCTTTCACCATTGATCCAGAGCCAACTGTGATGGTACTTACCTGGGAGAGCACACATCTGAACAACATCACATTTGTCGAATATACCAATCTCTATGCCAATTATACGCTAGCCAATGGTACTGCAATAGCAAATGCCTTTGTGAATGTCACTATTCTGGGCCAGCCGTGGGACCTCAATTGGAATCCCATTCTTGAAGTATATCAAATTAAATTCAATGGCTCTGACAATCCGCCTGATCTTGGTATACATTCCCTTACTGTTTCTGCTTGGAGACACGGATATGAAGCGAAGATAGACTCCACACAGACGCTCATTATCGAGGAAGAGCCGACAAGCCTCGTCATCACATGGTCAGATGGATCATCGATTACTTACCTCCAGAAAACAACCCTTGAGGTTGATTATAGAATGAGCAATGGCTCATCTATTCCTCTCGCCAGCATTGTGGTGAGTATTGGTTTGGACTCTTGGCCATTGGTCTGGAACGGTAGCATTCACAAGATAACTTTCAATGGCACAGACTTGGCTCCTGGCCTTGGATCTCATTCTCTAACGATAACTGCTTCTAAATATGGCTATAAGACAGCCTTCGATGACCAGCAGGATCTGAATATAGCTCCAGAACCCACATCTTTTGCAGTATCCTGGGAGGCCACATATGCAAATAACATAACATATCTGGAGTCCACAACACTCTATGTCGGATACTACTTCCTAAATGGTACGCCAATAACAGGAGCGACAGTTAATGCCACGATTCTCACCCCCTGGCCTTTAACATGGAATCCGGTCCTCGAACTCTACGAGGTTACCTATGATGGAGCAGACGATCCTCCTGGCTTTGGCAATCACACACTGAATATTAGCGCTTGGAAGTTTGGCTATGCTGAACAAACTCCAAGCACATCACTTGTCATTCGTTTGGAACCTACAACAATAACTCCCAGCTGGACGTATGAGGAGTTCGAATACCATAATTCGACAACACTCATGTTCGAGTATCGAGATTCGCATGGCGCTCTTATTACGGCGGCGATTCAAAGAGACGTCTGGGTAAACTCGACGGCCGAAACGCTTCAAGAAGTAGCACAAGGATACAGAATCCTTCTCAACAATCGTTTTGACCTGGGATATCATTCTGTGATAGTCAACATCAGCAGGTACGGTTACGCTGCGGCATATCTCGATACCGTTTCATTCTCAATTCTTACTGCCAGTACTCATATTATTGTAGATTGGAGTTCGGACTCGATTGATTACCTCGGTGGGTTCTATCTTACTCTATCCTACAATCTCGATAATCCAATAGGATTCCCATGGGTGCCAAATGGAGATGTTATTGCGAATATCACAATTGATGGGTCACTTACGCTGCCACTGAATCTTACAGGAGAAGACTGGACAGCCAATCTCACAGGAGCATATCTAGGACTAGGCGCGCATAGCATGCTGGTTCGAACATGGGCATACGGTTATGAATTCCAAGAGAACCTCACAATACTAGCGGTTGATCGCGTCCCAACAAGTCTCAATTATGAGTGGAGCCCATCCAATCTCACGATTGAGTATACGATGTATCTGAATCTCACTCTCAATTATACATACTATGGTGGAAACATCCCAGATTCAGCAACCGTAAATGTCACTATCAATGATAGAACCTTTGACCTCACTTACATCGGAGGGTCTTGGGAGGTCTCAATTCTTGGCTCAGAGGTGAATACTGGTGTATACGACGCCACCATCAGAGCCTCATATGCCTATTTTGCAAGTCAGACACTAACAACAGTGGGAATCAACATAACGCCTGCTGCAAACACCTTCCTTGTTGAATGGACTCCCTTTGATAGGAACATATCCTATGCAGAGAGTGTTTCAATAGCCGTAGTCTATACTCATGATTACGAACCAGTTCTTGGAGCCAATGTGACTCTCACAATAAATGGCACTGGTTTGCAGAATCTAGTATATAGTGCGATTGATGAGAAATGGCACATTAGCTTTGATGCAACGGTTTTGGGGCTTGGAATCTGGAACTTCACTATTCGAGCAAATAGAACCGGATATGAATCAGGTGAGGCATGGTATTTTGTCCTTGTTGAAGAAGACATTCCTAATCTTACGCCATCTTGGATTTCTACAGAGATTGATTACCTCTCCTCAGCGACTCTACAGATAGATGTCGACTCCTCGAATGGCAGTGCCATCATCGATGCTATTGTGGAAGTGACACTGCTAGGCTCCTCAGCTTCAATCAATCACATGGGTTCTGGCGTCTACAACACAAGTTTTGGACCTTACCTAGATTTGGGAGTGCATTCGATCAACATCACATTCACTAGATTCGGATTCCAGACAACAACCATCTTTCTCACTCTGAATGTGACTGCAGCAGATGCCACACTCACCCTCGATTACACTCCCCTTACAATATACTACGACGAATCCGTGAGCCTCAATGCTTCATACTTGATGAGTAATATGAGCTTTATTCCAGGTGCATCATTTCAGTTGTTTGTGAACACGAGCCCCCACGCGATTTCACCGATGGGAGATCATTGGGAAGCGACCTTCTCGGGTGCTGGACTTGGACTGGGATCATCAGAATGCTTAATCATAGCAGATGCATATGGCTTTAGAACACTCAATGCAACATTCACAATCATTGTCATTATGATCCCAACGCAAATGACAATTGGACCTTCAGGGAGCACATATGTGAATGGAACCTACAGCTTCATCATCACATATGAAGACACAAGAACCTCCACATATATCGATCCAGACCTCATATCGATAGATTGGCCTGGGACTTATGGTTACATTCAGCTGGGGATTGGTCAGTTCGAGGTTACCCTCAATGCCGACCTCCATAATGGTTCGTATCTATTCCTTCTGAACCTATCCAAGATTGGGCATATGGGAGCCAGCAGCAATGAAACTATCTATATAATGTCAATTCCCATGGAGATGATTTTCGAGTCTACTATAGTAGAGTACCAAGATGAAATGCTGGAAGTGAGTATATACCTTAATGACACGGTCTACATTCGTCCTGTTCATTGGGCAAGTGTAGTTCTGTCATTTCATGGATCAGACTACTACATGACCTTCAACTCAACCACGGAATCATACCATTTCCATATTCATCTCGATACAGAATTCTCGCCTGGCAATTACTCCCTCAATATCATGGCAACAGCAATGGACTGCGACTTAACAGAGGGAACCATCTCACTTTCTATTTTGCCTAAGGACGATTACAGATTGAGGCTGTATGTGAGCCCTAGCCAAGTTGAAGAAGGGGACACGATTTACCTGACTGCTACACTTACCAACGACGGAAGCCCCGTTGCCGGGATTGAAATCCTGTTTCTCATCACTGTCTACAACCAAGATGGCACCGACGTAATTGTCCGAAGCGGGATTACCAATCAAGGGGGAAATGCCACAGCACAAGTCCAAGCACCTGAAGGCTCAACTTCTATTCGAATAAAGGCCGAGTTTGAGGGGTCTAGATCTGCATGGGCCAAAGAAACCAATGAAATGACTGTTAGTGTAAGACAACCAACGACGTCTGGATTGCTTGCATTCTTGAGCGACCCGTTGGTCCAGTTAATGCTTGCCGCAGCCGTGGCAGCGGTGGCGGGGATAGGATATTCCAAGTCTCGCAGGAAGCCTAAAGCTACTTTGGACTCTAATTCGATTCTTCAGGCCATAGGACACCTTGAAGGAGTTAGGCATTGCATCCTCTACAACATGGAAAAGCGATCGCATATTCTTGCGAAGTCCTATTTAGCAACAGCCCAGGATTCCTTCATCATAAGAGCCTTAGAAGACATTGCAGCAGAGGGCGTGAGAGGGAAAGACCTTCCCGGATTTACATTCGAGATGAGCCTTCATGGACAGAAGGTTTTCGTCTACGGGGGCAAGAGGATAGCGGGAGTCCTGACTGCCTACGCTGAGGAAAAGGTTCGGTACAGAGAGAATCTACAGCTGCTGGTGGAAACATTCGAGGATCAATTTGAGATGGAGATTCTTGATTGGCCGAAAAACATCAGTGTCTACGGAGATATCTGGCGAATCATAGGGCCAGATGCAACTGATGCTGAGAGAATCAAGTCCTTTGTCTTCAGTCTTGAGGAGGGAGCTATCAGGGCAGAGATAGCAAATCGACTGAATATGTCGGCTAGGAAGGTTAGCGATATTGTCAAGCAGATATTGGACTCTGATCCTGATTTTCAGGATATTCGAGTGGGGCGCAAGAAGCTAGTGAGATTTCGAAGTGCTTTGAGCGACGAAATATCGTAGGGTGACACGCGCAGTTAATTGATATATCATAGCTGTAGAGAGATATTCAGCTGAAGCAGGCATTTTGTGACGCCATACAAAAATGTTGTATAGTCCTTTGTGATTCACAAGTGTAGTTTCAGAGCTCGAAAATCAAGAGAGTATGAATGTAAGAACTCAGACGATACGCTGAGGAAAACCCCCTGCAAGAGGGAACCCAATGAAAAGATTGCTATTGCCGCTCATCATCATCGTTCTACTACTTGTTCCATATTCAGGCGACAATAATACGACACTTCATGCAGAAACGGAGGCTTTAGGAAACAAAACTAAGGATATGAACTCCCTTGCTTCAGCAGGTGGATTCGGCACGAATGAGAACTCGGTCCTCTATATGACCAGAGAATTATCAGAACTCCAGACATCAGTTCTGAACACCTATGTTTCGCCTGCTACGCATAATGGCACACTTGACCTTTCTCAATACTTGGTTTCAGGCTGGAATCTATATCGTGCTGATTTTGATGTCAAGAATATTACGGCAGCGCCAGAGAGAGTAGTAATAGGCGCCCCAACTCCACTGTCAGACAACCTTTTTCTCATAACAGAAATTCCAACCGATATTTACTATAACAGATTAGCTCAGGGATTCTACAATCGGGCACACACAGGTATGCTCATCAACTACTCAGTCCCATATTTCACTGACAACTACAATACGGCTACGCGAGGAACCTCATACCTTCTCATTGTATCGGATTACACAGACAACTCAACGGGTCTGACAACTCCTGCTGCGATGTCTGATCATGGGTCAGGATGGGATTATCAAACCGTGGATGGAGAGAGTCTTATTCTAAGCAGCGGCACAACTTATTTTGTCTATATGAATGGAAGTGATTTGCATGAGGACATCCTTTCCTCCTTGTATCCAGATATCTATTGGAGAAATCAAGACAGTGCTGGTTCTTTTGTAACCTCAAGAAGAAGAACCGACTCCTCGACTTGGAGCACAAATCTTCCCTATGAAGGATTAACGAATTACACATATGTCCCATGGAGCACAATTGATGGAGCACCAGTTGTCTATGCCAACCCGACATATGTAGGCTTGAATGGTAATTCATCTGCATTAGCAGGAAGCTCATGGAACTTCAATGTGGGAACTGGGAATCTAACTGCAATAGAATTCGACTCCAACCAGTCAGTCTACCTAAACTATAACCTCACGCTTTGGTACAAGAGAACGGTCACTACGACGAATATATGGGATGCACAGAATTCAGGAGCCGCAATAGAATGGAATGCAACCACTGCAATAGCTTATCCAGCAGTTTCAGGCACTCTATCTCGCTACGCAAATGTGACTGTGGGAGGAGATTGGAGTGTTTCGGGACTCTATGATAGTGCATCGCCATCAGTTAATTATGGCAATTATGTTGACTATGGCACCCACATACTGTGTTCGAACATGTATGATGAAACATGGACTCTTATATTTACAGGGCATAATCATGTGACCAGCTTGGCCTCCTATGACATAGGAATGAATTCCTCTATATTCAGTTTCGCATCCAATATTGATGTTAACGCTTCAATTGAGCGATCCGATTTATCCGCCGTAACGACTGGAAATGCGAACCTTACAATTTGGCATGATGGGGCTATTATTCAGCC
>JBHLQS010000071.1:0-13166 GCA_048883405.1 Candidatus Thorarchaeota archaeon | reverse complement strand
AGTCGACACTACAATCACCATGCATTATGGTAATCCCGATGTGACCAGACAACAAAAGCCATCCCAGGTGTGGAATAGCAATTATGTTGCAGTTTGGCACTTCAATCAGGATCCATCGTCCTCCAGCATTCTCGATAGTACAAGCAATGGCTATCATTTGAGTGCACAAGGATTTGGCTCTGATCAGCGTGTCTATGACGGAAAACTAGGAACAGCAATAGCAGTCGATGGAACAGATGATAGGTTTGGCGTCAACGGCATCACAGGGCCAATTAATGACTTTACATTTCAGACCTGGTTTATGCTCGATAATGCATTTCCCTCAGGAAGTGACATGCATCTATTACGGGGCAATAGTCTCACGAACAATTATCCTATGATTAGATTAGCCTCCAGCTCTGGATTGATGGTGACACATATGGAAGTCACATCAGATGATGATGAAACCTGTACTGGAAGCAAGAGTTCTTGGGATGCTGACACATGGTTTCAATTCGCATGGGTTAGGTCAATGTCTGCCGTAAGATCATATCATTATGTAGATGGCTCATTGGATGCAGAAGATAATAGCGGAGACAACGCAAATCCGCACTTGGCTTGGGACCAACTGAGGCTCTTATCCGATTTCAGCGCTGGAAACATGTGGGGACCCGGTGCAATCTCAGAATTTAGAATACTCAGCGACGTCCTCCCCGCTGAATGGATTGCGACAGAGTACGCAAACCAGAATGATCCAGATAGCTTCTATTCGATTGAGTCTGAAACGATAATCCAGCCTATTGAGTTTGCCTTCAGGAAGGATATAGTTGTTGACCATACAAAGGTCGATGCGGATTTGACAGACTTCCCGATGCTTATCGACATTTATGACACTGATCTCAAGACAGACGTCCAAGCTGATGGGGATGATATCATCTTCATGATGAATGATGCTTTGGTTCCGTATGAGATAGAGCTCTTTGACCAAGATTACAACCTAACCCATGCCCATTTAGTCGCATGGGTTAAGACAGATCTCTCTTCTACAGTGGACGCAAATATTACGATGTACTATGGCAGTCCTCAAGCACCAAATCAGCAGAGTCCGAATAGTGTATGGAGTGACAACTACATGGGAGTCTGGCACCTGGGAGAAACCAGTGGAGGGAGTGGGGCATTCATAGATTCAACTTCGAATAGTAATCATGGTACAGATTCAGGTAGCCCAACATTGGGAATAGATGGACCGATAGGTAATGCCATTCTTTTTGATGGTGTAGATGACTCAATTAATTGTGGCAACGGGCCGAGCCTTACAATTCCAGGAAACGTCATGACAATTGAGGCATGGGCATATCTAAACGAGGATACGGCCCCGCAATATGGTACGGGGATTGCTCAGAAGTCCATGTCCTATGCACTATTCCAAGACTGGGATGCCAGCAGAAGATTCACCTTTGAGATGAATGCGGATGACCGAACATGGACATCTGATACAAACAAGGACCTATACAGATGGTATTATGTGGTTGGAGTCTATGATGGAGCTGACACCTACCTTTACATTGATGGTCAAGAGATAAGCTTCTACGCTAACACAGGGAATATTGACTCTACTGCGTCTCCCTTGTACCTAGGGCGAGGAGATCAGTATTTCGATGGCTGCATTGATGAAGTCCGGGTACTGGATATCGATAAATCAGCTGAGTGGATTCTTGCTGAATTCAGAAATCAGAATGACCCTTCGAGCTTCTACACCGTGGGAGATGAATTGAGTCCCGAGCCAGAGGGTTTCGACTACAGAAAGGACATCACCATTGACCATACAAAGATCAGTTCTGATCTAGATGAATTTCCACTTCTGATTGATGTCTATGATAGGGATCTCAAGACTGAAGCTCAAGCTGATGGCGACGACATCATTTTCAAAGCAGGTTACACACCCCTATCCCATGAGATCGAGTTCTTTGACCAAGACTACAACTCTACTCATGCCCATCTGGTTGCCTGGGTCAAGACCGACCTCTCCTCCACGGCTGATACGGTTGTTACCATGTACTATGGAAATCCTGAGGCAGTAAATCAAGAGGACCCTGACGGCGTCTGGGATAGCAGCTATATGGGTGTTTGGCACCTTTCAGAAACAAGCGGCAATGCTCAGGATTCTACATCCTATCAAACACATGGAACTCCCTCAGGACTGGTCACCCAAGGAGCATCGGGACATATAGGCAATGCTTACAGCTTTGATCGTGATGGTGAAGGCACTGTAAACATGGGAGATCCAGCAGATGGACATCTCGACTTTGGTAGTACAGACGATTTTACTATCGAATTCTGGGTGGATCTGGACTACTTTTACTACTATGAACCGTTCTTGGTAAGTAAGCGGAATGGCCTGGCTTCATCAAGTCCAGGCTATGCTGCGTTTGTATCGGATGATAACAATGGATATCCTGGTTACAGTATATCGTCTGATGGGCCCCAATTTGGCGTTGATGCAAGCACTGATGTGCTCGACACGGGCTGGCGCCATGTTGTCTATGTGTTTGATCAGGATAGCGATACTATTTCTACAATCTATGTTGATGGCATGGATGACAAGAGTTCCACCTGGGGAACCATAGGCAGTGTAGGTTCTCTTCAGAACAGCGCTAATTTCAGGTTGAATGGCGAAAGCAGTCCAAGCACAGAGGACATGTTCGACGGTATGTTAGATGAAGTCCGAATTTCCAATATTGCCCGTTCTTCAGAGTGGATACTCACAGAGTTCAATAATCAGAACGATCCCTCTAGCTTCTATTCTATTGGAGCTGCTGAATTCTTGGGTGAAGCGCCCGCATTTAATTACAGGAAGAGCATCACAATAGACCACACCAAGGTTGGTTCTAACCTGACAGAATTCCCAATGCTCATTGATATCTTTGACACTGACCTCAAGACTGATGTCCAAGCTGATGGTGATGACATCACCTTCAAGATTGGTGCGGCGACTCTGCCTCATGAAATAGAAATCTTTGACCAAGCATACAACTCGACGCATGCGCATCTCGTTGCTTGGGTAAAGACAGATCTCTCTTCAACCGTTGATACAGTAATTACAATGTACTATGGCAATCCGACTTTTGAGAGCCAAGAGAATCCAGGCGGGGTATGGGATAGTGACTTTGTTGCCGTCCATCACATGGAAGAATCACCGGTCGGAACGTTGTATGATAGCACAATCAATGAAAATGATTTGACATCTCGAGGGTCTATGACATCGGATGACTTAACTGATGCTCATATAGGAGAAGGAATTGATTTTGATAATTATAATGATGCAGCTGCAAGTAGCAACACCATTTCTATAAGCAGTTTCACATTATCGGCTTGGATAAAATCGGATTCAATGGAAGACTGGGATTGCGTTATAAACGTAGGAGATTATAATCTAGGGGATTGTCGTTGGTTTGGCTTAACTTATGGTGTTCTCACTATTGATAATTGGGGAACAACCCTTGATTTTGGTACGGCGTTATCGACCGATACTTGGAATCATATTGTTATTTCTTATGATGGATCAATTATGAGGGGTTTTGTCAATGGCTCGCTTGAGGATTCTTATTCACGAAGTTGGGGTTCAATCACCCAAGAATTCGATATAGGAGCTATGTCAGAAGATGGTACTCACTCAGGTGTGTTCTATGATCATTTCGATGGAGTTGTGGATGAAGTCAGAATTTCTGATGATGCTCGTTCTGCAGAATGGATACTCACTGAGTTCAATAACCAGAATGATCCATCCGGCTTCTACTCTATTGGAGCAGAAGAACAACTCAGCACTCCAGAAGAGCCAAGCGGACCAAGCCTGCTCGATGCAACAGGATACAAATTCTCAACTAGCTCAACCTCAAGTGTTATGATTGGAGTAAAAATGTCATTGGGAGCCCAGACTTCCTCTATCACCTACACAGATGATTTCAATCCAGGCACATCATTCTCCATAGTCAATGGAAGCTTAGCGGTATGGACAGCAAATGTACTGGTGTCGCCTCCTCCTGAGATAGAATCGATTTCGTTTGAGTTGTCCTATCCAGAAGGCGAATGGTACCCGTTCTCTGTCAAGAGTCCTTCAGGAGTAGAGAAGTCATTTACAACTGACTGGACATGCTTCGACGGAAAATTAATCGTTGCTTCGACAGCGATTGATGAATATGGCATGTGGCGAATACAGTTCCAAGATAGAAATCACGTCTTTGACACACAAATGGGTCCAGCAGGAGGACCCTATTCCTCTTCAGGTGAGTTTTCATTGGGTGAAGAGATCGTATTCAGGTCATGGAGCTCCGGAACCACGAGTTCAGCTATGAGTATTGATTTGACAGATCCATCCGGCTCAACATGGTATTCCGGGCTTACAACATTCCAAGGATCGAAATTCACTCTGCCATATTCTCACAGAAAGTATCTCACTATCAGTCACCAGAATGTTGCCGCAGATCTTGTTAACTTCCCGGTGCTTGTTGACATATATGACACCGACCTCCGAACGGATGTTCGTTCAGACGGCAGAGATATTGCCTTTGCAATTGGGGAAGAAACACTTGCACATGAGATTGAACTCTTCGACCAAACATTCAACTCGACACACGCGCATCTCGCAGCATGGGTAAAGATACCATTACTGTCTGGCTCCAGTGATACCGCAATTAGCATGTATTACGGCAATCCCCTAGCGCCGATAGTCTATGATTCGGGACCAGTATGGGATTCTGGCTATCTTGGCGTCTGGCACCTATCAGAGAGCGGAACTGGAGCACTTGATGAATACCTTGATAGCAGTCGGTACAAGAATCATGGCCAGGGAGGAGAAGGAGAGGCCACTTTTGTACCAACTCAGGTTTCGGGCAAGATTGGTTTTGGACAGGATTTCAATGATCTTGATGGAAACTATGACCTTATTGACTGCGGTGATAGCCCGCTTTGGAACATTGATGGGTACCAGCTTACGCTTGAAGCATGGGTGCAACATGATATCACTCCCAACACCCACATCTATGGAATAATGAATCATAAGGGGTGGTATGATGGTTACAGCCTTTGGATCAATAACGGAGAAGGCTCAACTCTAAAGCCCGTCTTCAACGTTCAAGGAGAAACCCATCAGCTGGTAGGAGCTAATGATGTGACAGGCGGATCTTGGCACCATGTTGTAGCTACCTATGATGGCACCTTGATGAGAATCTACGTTGATGGAGTTCAGGATCCAAATGTCCTCCAAAAGGATGATGCAATACTGCCCTCCACATCTGAGCAAGGCTTCTGGATTGGTCATGGCGACCAGCCCAAGGATGTTGGCTGGAGTGGTGAGTATGAGGGGCAGATTGATGAGGTTCGAATCTCAGATGTTGTGCGTTCAGCCAGCTGGATTCAGACCCAATTTCAGAATGAGGACAATCCAAGCAGCTTCTTCTCTGTCAGTGCAGAGCAGTCCTCAGGATATTCGGAATCCGAGAATATCGCACTTGATTCTTCTGCACCTGCAGGCGTCTGGCATGCCACTGCCAGACTCATGGATAGCGGGTCCAATGTCGATCATAGAGTGGGAATATTCAGTAGAACCTTCATAGTGAAACGAGGCGCTTCGCTGAAACTCACGGCACCGGGTGATGCAATATCCGATGGAGTTTCAGCCAAGCTCATAGGTGAGGGCATGTATGTTGAGTACGAGCTGTCCGATCTGCTCACCTCTCTTCCAATAAGTGGTGCCACATTGACCATGAATTGGACAGCTAGCGGTGTTCCTACGCAAGTTCAGCTCAATGATTATGGAGGCGGAAGATACGGAAAAGTCCTGAATACCACAGATTTGGGCACAGCCCAGCGTTGGCGTTTCGAACTTACCTCATCACATCAATACTATGGTGATGCAAATAGCGTCTTCTTCCTAGACCTATCTCATCAGACCTATCTCACATATGAACCCCCATCCGCCACTGCATACGGTGATGACTTCACGATAAGAGTGACACTTAGAGACGTGTTCAACAGTCAACCATTGTCCAATGCAGGATTCGCAAGCAACGCGACTCTCGTAGGCTTGCCTGTAGATTACGGAAATGGAACATATCTCTTGACCATTGACAGCACGGCACTCTCAATTGGTGAGCACACATTCAGATTCACTGCGACACCAGGGGACTCATATCTCTTGAGCAGCTCAATCGATGTGCAATTTGAGTATCGACCAGTTTCTACAGAAGCATACCCGTTGAGCTCTGAACCGGTTGAGGTGCCATGGGGAAATCAAGCCAGCGTCACAATTCATTGGTATGATCTGGATCACTCGGGAATTGGAATAGAAGGAGGCACAGCTAGTATCGTTCCCTCTGTCACTATTCAAACAGTGGATATTGGAGGAGGAGATTATACTCTAATAATAGACACGACGTCGTACCTAGCTGGAACCTACGCATTTGATGTATCTTTATCAAAGGCCAATTATGAGGACTCAACCATAAGTGTCACGGTGATAGTGAAAGTACATAGTACCTCAGCTAGTGCAGATTACAGCCACTCCACGCCAGTCGGAGCGAGTACCTATTTTGACATCTCATTCCTAGATGTCGATGCAGGGTCAGTTGGAATAGGCGTCGGCAATTTGAGTCAGGTAACTTTAGATTGGGGAAGTGGACCTCAAGCATTCTTCCCATATGGCTTCTGGTTGGATACAACTGCTTGGTCAGTTGGGGTATATACAATTAACATCACTATCTATGCAACTGCAGCGCCTCGATACTATTCAGACGCAACAATTTCCGTAGACCTCGAAATTAGAAAGCTTGAGGTCCATATGAGCTGGGAACATCTTGAGCCATTTCCAAATGGTGATGACTTCGTCATGTTTGTTCATCTGAATATTAGCGAACCAGGAACATCGATTGATGGAAACCCCATTAATGGATTGACTCAAGGTAACTTCATTGCAAGGAATGAAACTGGCTGGCAATACACATTAGAGAGCTTTGCGTTCCTCGGTGAGGGTCGATACCAGCTTGCCATTGATCAAAGCAACTTCCTGGAAGGAGAATATACAATTGTAGTATATGTCGACTTTTTGCCTGCAGAGAACTATCTCGATTCACAGACACCAGTGATAACATTCACCTATAGGCCAATCTTGACCTATCTGTCGTCTGATGATTATCCAACAGTGACAACTACTTATGACTCAAATGTGACTATCACACTCAACTATGTGGACATAGACAACGATGTCAATATCACTACAGGCTGGATCACAGCAGAAGGCGCGTCTGTCACCTGGCAACATCTAGGTGATGGAATCTACGAAGTGCTCGTAATTGTACAGGGTTGGAATCTGGGAACACACGAGGTCAATATTACCGCAGACGCCCTGAGCTATCAGGCTAAGACCCTGACATTCGAGGTTTTAGTCCAGATCGCATACGCCTATGCTCGATCTTCTGAATCATCAATTGATCTACCATTGGGTGACACAGCTGTCTTTTACGTGGACTACTGGGACATCATTCACGATGAAGCAATCCTTGGCGCAACAATCAACCACAACTGGACTCATGCTTTGACAGTAGTTTGGACAGGTTCTCAATACCGAGTCGAGCTACCTAGCCTTGATACAGATTCCTTGGGCAGCTACTTCATTCGATTCAACGTTTCCAAGGGTTCAAACTATCAGCTAGGATACTTCAATGTGAGCCTGACTCTCAGAACTCATTACACAGAGTTCAGACTTGGCAGCGCTGTCGAGCCTACAACGTACATCGGTATGGTAAATATCTCTGTATACTACGGAGACCTAGACAACGATGTTGGTGTTACATCTCAATACGCAAATGCTTCAGTCTACAGTGAGTTGGGTTGGATTGATGCATCCCTTGAAAACGACACATCTCAAGGTGATGGCTACTATATCATTAGATTCCCAGCATCAATTCTTGGCCCGGAGGGAATCTACAACTTCACTGTCTACTTCAATTGGACGGGACCAAGCCAACAGTTCTACAACGGCATGATAAGAGCATCTGTCAATATAATAGGTGAAGAGTCGAATTTAGGTCTCGAGGATTCATCTGGACCCACATCATACCTAGAGAATATGACGTACACGTATTTCTACAGCGAGCTCTACAGCGGACAAGGAATATCCAATGCATCAACTAGCAATGTATTCATTTTCGTTGATTTCATTGGCGAATCAATTGATCCATCATTAGTAACGATTCTTGAGGGCCTACCGGGACACTATAGTATAGAGTTCAATTCCACAATTTTCGGAAGACCCGGCGTATTCTCCATGACCGTACAGGTGAATTGGTCTGTTTCAGCCGAACCCTATTATGACAATCGAACTGATACCATAACCGTACGGGTTATCCCAAGAAACACTATGGTATCTGTGACTCCGCCAGATAACACTGCTTATGGTGTCAATGCCACATTCTCATTTTCATATGACGACGTATCTGGCGCTATTCCATCCACTATTCCTAATGACGCGCAGATGATGGTTACTATAAACTTACCTGACTACACAATCAGTTACAATTCAACAACTAGACAATTCCATGTGTCCTTCAATACTAGTGTTCTAGGAGCATCTCTTGGAAGTAAGCAGTTCACTATCAGCATTACCTGGGTGGGCTCACCATTCTATGCAAATATCACAGCAAGAACCATCTTCATCACAGTAGCCAACAGAGAAACATCATTCGATTTCGCAACTCCGAGTCCCACTCCATATGGAGAGATGGCTGAATTCATTGTGACCTATCTGGATGTCGCAGGAGCAGTTCCTAGTCCAATTAATGATGGAGTAATAGCATTATACAACGACTCCCAGCTAATTCCGGTTTCGTTCTACAGCTATATTCCTCTTGGAAACGGTCAATACACCATTGAGCTGAATACAAGCTACTTCTCTAGACCAGACTCCTATAACCTAGAGATTCAAATTACAACGACCCACTTCTACTATCTTGATGTTACAGGTTCGCGGACACTCAATGTTCGATATAGAATCACCACTCTTACATCTGAATCAGCTGGTATTGTTTCTTACAATTCCTCAATCCCATTAGTATTACATTATAGTGATCTATTCTCTCTTGCACCAATCAGCAATAGCTCCTTACTGATAAGCATAGAGATTCTCAATGGAAGCTCCTGGCTCTTCACGGCAGATTGGCGAGGTGTTTCTCAAGATTACCTGGTGACTATACAGACTTCCAATCAGATCCTTAATGTTGACATAGACTATGTGCTTTGGATTCGATTCACATATGCAGACGCCGCACCATTCTACCTTGCTTCAGAAACTTACGTTTCCTTCAGACTCAGGGAGCGTACAACATATCTGGATGTCACTGAATCACCATTGCCCACTCCGTATCTCGACTTAGTCAATTTCACAGTTGCATATCGCGACTTGGAATCATCTGCTCGGATTGCAGGTGCAAACATTGTGCTTTCTATTGACACAGTTGATCTAATAGAGGGTACAGAGTACATTCTGCAGACAAGTGGTGATGGCATCTATTATCTCTCGATCAATACTACTGCAATAGGAACTCCAGGCACTACAAAAAGCATCGTAGTAAGTGCTGAGTGGACTTCGGGAGCTCCCTACTACACGGATTCCACAATTGCTTTGACCGTATCAGTAGTCGTACGATCCGCAAGTGTCAGAATTATCAGCTCACCATCGCAGGTCAGGTTCCTCGATAATATCACATTCATATTTAGCTATAATGACGACAATACAGATGATTTCATCGCGCTAACAAAGAGCATGGTGTCAATCTACAGTGGAGGAAGCCTCCTTCAAAGCAGCGACTTCACGATGGCTCTTGTTGGCGATGGATATAGAATTGGAATCAATTCTGCTATCTTGAGTCCTAATCTAGTAACCAATTGGAATGTCACAGTCTTTGTCGATTGGCCTTTCACGGTTGCTCCGTACTATTCAGATGATGCGGCATCTGTGGGTGTCACTGTCATCAATAGGGTTGGATCCATAAGCCTTGGCAATGCTCCAGCAACTCCAATTGGCGACAATATGACACTTGCTTTCTCCTACGAAGATCAGGACAGCGGAGTGGGAATTGGTGATGCCATAGTCATGTTTGATTGCCTAAGTCCGAGTGGGCTTGTCGAGAATGTTGACTTCTGGGTAGTTAGGGGTGTTGGCATTGAGTTTGGTGAGTACACGATCTTGGTTGATACAAGCAAACTCAATGGAGTTGGCTTGTACACATTCTCCTTGCGCCTTCAGTGGAATCCTTCCATCGCACCCTATTATCGGAATGCCTCAGAAGTATTTCTTGTTGGTTCAGTCAGGTTGATTCAATCTCAATTGGACTATGAAGAGCCAACGCCAACAACAGTACCTATCAACGATAATGTGAGTGTGGTTCTCACATTAGCTGATGCAGATCACTTGCTTCCAATAGCCGAAGCTGAAAGCAACATCAGTGTCACATACAAATCAGATGGTTCTGTTCCGTCGATATGGAGTATAACTGTGGTCGCTCCAGGGATGTACGAACTTGTGGTGAACTGCACTGATGCAGGCTCCGGCGGTACAAATGCACTTGTGATACAAATTGACCTGAGCAACTATCAATTTGCTGAGGTTCAGGTGCCAATACAGATTCGGGCTAGGCAGGGTGAGTTGACGAAAGTGGAATCACCTGAAGGTTACTTTGGTGAGCAGGCCTATGCAATTGTTGAGCTAGTAGATATTGATGCATCATCTGCTCCAATACATGATGCAATACTGAATCTGATATGGCCCGAATCGTCAAGCTACGATTATATTGGAAATGGAATGTACAACATTACCCTTGACACAAACTCTTTGAATGCAGACCTCTACACCCTTGTAGTGAGTGCTCAAAAGGCCGACTACTTCATTCCAGAGATTTCTATATCAATAAGAGTACTTAGCATTCCAACAGGAATTATTCTGCCTCAGACAGTTTCGGATGTCTATTGGGGAGAAAGCGTTTCAATATGGGCCATCTTCAATGACACTCGGAGCGGCACTCTCATTTCTGGAGCCACTGTCAGCTATCAGTTTGGCATTTTGAGTGGAAGTCTTACAGAGGGAACACCAGGGAATTACTCGTTTACGATTGATACTGGAAACCTTCCTCTTGCTACAACCTATCTCGTATCGATAAGTGCTGGTCTGGATAATTATGTCACGGTGTCAGGGCAAATCACCGTGAATATCTTGCGATTGAATCTTGAACTCACAATAGTAGATGGTCTGAGTAGTCAGGAACTCTACAAAGGTGAACCAATAAACATCACTGTATTTGTTCGTGATACTTACAATGATGTACCTCTAACGGGAGCTTCGGTATCAGCAAAATGGTTCTTTGATATGACTGGTGTATCACTAACGCCAGTTCCGGGAATGAATGGATATTACACAGGACTCATAACAACGACGGCGGCGAGTACGACGACGTATTCTATTGTTGTGAGCGCTCAGAAGACCAACTATCTCACAATGACTTCCTCTGCAGAAGTCAAGATCAAGCAGATTCTGACCAAGGTGAATCTAGATCCATTGACTGCAACCTATAGCAGCCAGGTCTTCGATTGGACCGACACTATTCGAATTGGGGTGTTCGTAATTGCACCTTCTTTGAATGACACTGGATTGCCAAACTGCGAAGTAACCTGGTCACTTTCAGGAACATTCCTAACAGGAGAATTCTTGAATGGTTCATCAATTGGAGGTCCAGGTTACTTCTACTTTGACTTCAATACCTGGGAGTATAATGCAACTACGTACACCCTGAGATTTACAGCGCTCCCATTGGTTGGTGCGTATGCTCCTTCTAGTAACATGACGACCATAACAATCAGACTCATTCAGACAACCGTTGAATCCTCCTTCGTGGCACCCAAGGTTTGGGGCTGGGCAGGTTGGGTGAACCTGACGTATTGGAACCTTTTGGAAGATAGGGGAGTTGTTGCTGCTGAGGCCGAAATTGATTGGGAAGGAATCGAACAGCAATCTAGGTACATTATCGACGGTGTATATCAGGTATGGGTCAACACTTCCCTAGTAAGTCCCGGTGTATACCCAGTAGTTGTGAGCTTCTGGAAGCAAAACTATGAAGGTGGGACTGGAGTCTTCACTCTAACTGTAGAAGAAGTTCCCACAGACATTGTAGCCTACGCTCCATCGCAGTACCAAATCGATGACAATGTTTTGAATCTTCAGATTCCGTATGGTGACAGCCTTCCGATTACTCTGTTCTACAATGACACTTGGTATAACCGAGGCATATCCAATGCTTCAGAGCTGACCTCCGTCATTATAGGCCCGTCGATTCCAGACAAAGACAACCTATTGATTTCGGAGCTCTCATCTGGTAACTACACTCTATTCATTGATTCTTCTCGTTGGATAGTCAGCAATACTCGGTATCGAATTGTCGTGAATCTTGGACTGGAGAATCGAAGCAGATCTACACTCAATCTGTATGTCACCATAATCAACATCCCAACGGCACTTAGTGCCACACAGGGAACCATTCCGATGAGCTATAGTGAAACAACAACTGTCTTGGTGTTCTATTATGACATCTGGGAAGGCCACAACAATCGAGGACTTCCAGATGGTGACGTGAATGCGACTAGCTTGAACGAAGCATTCGTAGTCGCGCGATTTATGCCGCAAGAGGGCATGGATCCTGGTTGGTATGAAATCACATTGATATCCCAACGCAGTCGGGGGTCTGTAGTGGTCCTCATTGAGTTGTCAAAAGAGAATTGTGAGTCGGCTACAGTATCTGTTGCAATATCGGTAGCACCATCTGAGTTTGACCTTCTCCTTGAACGTTCATTGCTCTATGGCCTTCCAATTGGAATCATCTGTATCATTGGTGCCTTCCTCTGGTCGAGACTGTTCAGTCTGCCAAAACAACTGAGAAAACTTCGTGGAATGGTGAGAACCATCAGCCGGGGTCGTATTCCTAAGGTGCCAGATGGCGTCCACAACAGAAGGGAGATACTTACTGAACTCTTCAACGAAATCGTAGGACCAATTGGGATTGTCAGGTCAGTTGATAGTATGCCCGAATATTCCCTGACAGCTGAAGTTCCAGAGTTGGAGGAACTGCTAATTCAGCTGTCTATCCTGA
>JBHLQS010000070.1:0-14082 GCA_048883405.1 Candidatus Thorarchaeota archaeon | reverse complement strand
TTTGGATTCCAGATAAGGGATGATATTCTTGATGTGATCGCTTCACTTCAGGTCGCAGGAAAGACTGTCCAGTCGGATTTGAAAGGAAGAAGATGCAACTACCCGCTAGTTCACGCCCTTGAGGTCAGTTCGGAGCTAGAACGACAGGCTGGTATCAAGGCTTTGAAAGAAGGGGATCTAGCCCCTGTACTTCAGCTCATCGACGAAACCAAGGCGGTGCATCATGCCACCGAGCTGGCAAAGACCTATGTGGAACGCGCAAAGAGTGCACTCGAAGCGGTTGACCTCAAGAACGACAAGATTCTGAACAAGGTTGCTGACTTCGTGCTTGAACGGATTCACTAAATCAAATCATTCCAAGCAACTCAATACTCTCACAAGTGTCTTTGACGCAAAATCAACAGGGGCAGGGAGTCTACACCGAATTAGATGTTTGAGATATCTGGAGCCAGCAAGACGCATGCATTGGTCAGTTATTCTGTCAGAAGGCATTACTTGGTCAGCTATTCGGAGAATCCTTAATGCCGTATGGAGCTCATTCCCAATCTCCTTTCTCCATTGATCTTCAAAGGATGACAACGGAGTTCCATCCGCCAGATTACTGACGACCGACTCTCCGGCGATCTCCCCACCTACAAGAGCAGTGGGAATCCCTCCACCATTTGACGCCATGACATGTCCAGCCGCATCTCCAACAAGAACTGCATTCTCAGAACACGTCCTATCAACTGGTCCTCCAACAGGAATGATAGCTCCGACTCTAGATACGATCGTGGAGTTCTTGGTGCGTGGAGAAACGAGCGGATGAAACTCCATAAATCTCCGAAGATACTGCTTCAAAGAAACTCCAGGCACTCCAAATGGTCGTCTCATCCCAAAGCCCACATTAGCCATGTCATTTCCCTTGGGGATAATCCATGAGTACCCTCCTGGAGCAACATTGTTTCCGAAGTACATCTCGGTGGTTTTCGAGTCGCATTCAATGTCAGCAACAACATAATTCAAGGAAGGGCAGAGGTCTCTTCCGGGACTTTGATAGTGATTGCCCATGGATTTTGCAATAAGAGAGCTTGGTCCGTCAGCGCCAATTACTACACGAGCATTCAACTCAGAATTCTTGCCTTTCTGCCTAATGATGAGTCGATTCGTTTTGGTTCGCTCGATGACTGTCGATTCAAGAATGAACTCGGCACCTGCATCCCGAGCCTTGCCAGCAATATACTGATCGAACCTTGTCCGGTCAATCACATGGGCATCAAGTTTGAAGTAGAACTTTTGACTCAATGGGGAAGCAAGCATCAATTGGTTTGTTCGATTTGTAATGAGATGGTTGGGGATATCGACAAGTCGTGATGCTCTTGGAGAATCCCGCAATAGATCACGCATCTCTCTTGGGGTTGGTAAGAACTCACCACAATGGATTGGAACTCCTATCTCCCTTCTTCTGTCAATTACAAGAGTCCTAAAGCCAGCGGCGGCAACTACTCTAGCAGCTGTGCAGCCAGCAGGACCTGCACCCACGACTATGACGTCACAGGAGTTCTCAGCCATAGCTTACGGCGCATCCGTCAGACTAAAAAAAGGGTTGGGTGCTCCCAAAATGACCCGTGTGAGGCATTCCAAATGGTATCTATACAAGTCGATGGACTGACTCGACGCTACGGCTATAGAGTAGCATTGAAGGACATCTCGTTCAATGTCCCAATCGGCGGCGTTCATGCACTATTTGGGAATAATGGCGCAGGAAAAACCACACTTATGCGAATCATATCTACTCTCCTTCAGCCACATGCAGGCAGTGTGAAGGTCTTTGGATATGATACAGAGGAGGAGCCAATTGAAGTTAGAAGAAGAATTGGTGTTGTCGGAGACAAGCCTCTACTATACAGTGAGCTGACTGGTAAAGAGAATCTGAAATTCTACTCTGACCTTTACGATCTAGATGATGATACTGCTAGCGCCACTATTGAAGACCTAGCGGAGCAGTTTGATGTCAAGCAATGGCTAGATGAACCAACAAAGATCCTATCCACAGGACTAAGAAAGAGATTCGATATTATTAGGAGCCTATTGCATGACCCTGAATTGTTCTTGCTTGATGAACCCTTCTCAGGTCTCGATAAGGACTCTACCGAGGTGTTCAGAAACTACATTGATTCAAAGCGGAATGATAGAACAGCGATTCTGACGACACACAATCTGGCATTGGGAACAGAAATGTGTGATGATTTCATCACGTTGAGAAAAGGAGAGATCATAGGTCAAGGGCCAATCTCGGAATTTGATGGAAACATATGAGGTGAATGAAATGGGGTCTGGCCTAACATATGCACTGGCAATTGCGAAGAAAGACCTGGTCACTCAAATGAGAAAGCGATTTGAAGCGTTTTCGATGTTTCTGTTTGCCATCATCGCTGTCTTTGTGCTGGGTCTCGTGCTTAGTTCTTCCACATTTATCATTCCAGACCCTGCTGCTAGACTCCAAGTAATGACGGAGATAGGAAGTGGAATGCTATGGGTGGTTGTGTTCTTCACTGGTATGTTTGGCTTTTCGCCAGTATTCATCTCCGAGTCAGAGACTGGAACTCTAAAGGGATTGTCTCTTGCTCCAATACCGGGATGGTCGGTGTATCTAGGGAAAGTCATCTACGGGTTCATGCTGATGGGACTGGTTGAGGTATTCCTGGTTCCAATCGCCATGGGTCTACTCGGCTTCTCATTTGCCCCGGGGATGTCACCGCTCTTTATCATAGTCACATTCATTCTAGGAACATTGGACTTGGCTGCAGTTGGAGCTATGGCCTCTGCACTTACAATGCCAGCGGAATCCAAGGCAACTGTGTACCCCATAGTCTACTTTCCAACGGCAACGACAGCTCTGATTTTGCTAGTGGAAATCACAAGGATGCTGGCTATTGGAATTCCTTTCGTAGGACCCGGTATTGCTGAACTGTTGTTCCTCTTATCTGGACACGTCTTTGCTATGGTGATACTATCAGCTGCTGTCTTCCAGTTCACACTTTCAGCCTGAAACTGAACTCCTATCATAATGTTCATATTGAGTTGTTTCTTCGAACCGGCCGAGCAAGGGACGTGAAGAATTGAATACGAAACGAATGGTGATGTATTTTCTATCCTTGATAGTCACCTTCATCTACCTCTACATGGTATGGATATTCGCACCGCCTGAAGTGAATCTTGGAGAGAGGATTAGGATCTTCTTTCAGCATGTCGCCCCAGCGCTTGTTGGCTATCTTGCATTTGGCGTGACGCTGGTGTGCGGAGCTATGTATCTCTGGAAGCAGGACTTGCGCTACGACTTGGTTGGTGCTGCATCAATCAAGATAGGTCTCGTCTTCACCACCATCACATTGCTCAGCGGGATGATATGGGCTAATGCATCTTGGGGTGTATATTGGAACTGGGATCCAAGAGAAACGACTACGTTGATTCTATGGATAGCATATGCATGTCTGATTGCATATCGAGCATCAGTCAATGACCGAGATGTACGAGCACAGTATGGCTCAATCTTCGGGATTATAGCCTTTCCAGCAGTCATTCTTAGCTACATCTCAATTCGAGTCTGGGAAACTCTGCATCCAATTGTAATAACCGGGGAGGGATTGCAGATGGGAATAGAACATGGAATGACTCTGATGGTTAGTCTTATTGCTATCGGACTTGTCTATGCTTTGATTCTTGAGCTGACCTATAGAATAGATTTGGTCAGTGAAAAACTGATGGAACTGCGAATGCAGAGGAGTGAGTAGAATGCAGTCCCCAGAAATAATCCTTTCAAACGAGCTCTTCACTGTGGCCATCATTCTGTGGGTAGGAACATTCTCTCTGCTTTTCTGGCTGTTTATTAGAATGAATGGACTCAACAAGACGATTGCGATGCTATCGTCTGCAAGCGGGCAGAATGTGGGACTGCCTAGGATGCCAAACAAGGTGATTGTCTTTGTGGCACTCATACTTGAATTGGTTGGTGTGGCCGCCCTGATTGCCGGGCTATTTTTGTGGGTTCCAATTCCATTATTTCCAATGGCAATAGTTGTCTGGGCCGGAGTCTTTATCATACTTCTCTGGCAGATGTTTGGGATTGCAGGCATTGAGGAGTCGGTCGCATTGCTAGTTGGAGATGCGAATATGGAGTGAGATCCGATGAAGAAGAAAACACGCATGTTGATAATCGCAGGTGTTCTGATTGTGGTGGTTGGTTTCGTCGCATATGGAATGCTCAACTTCTTCGTGGATCCGTACCTTAGTGTAGATGCAGTTGTGGAGAATCCAGATCAATTCATGGGGCGTACAATTCAGGTAAAAGGGAAACTCCAGAATGGTTCAATATCCATCACAGCCGACAACACTACTCTTGTTCTCGCTGGAGATAATCATACGATTCTTGTCATTGTGGAAGGTGATCTTCCAACTCTGACTGACGGACAAGAAATGGTTGCTATTGGTTTTCTCGAAGAAGGTCAACAACTTCTGATTCGAGCTCATGATATACTTGCTCAATGTCCAAGCAAATACGAACCTGCAACTCCTTAATCAGCAGTCTTCCATTCGTCACCGAATCTCGCCTTTTCATCAACAGGACGGGGTTCATAATGCCACGGGACTGGGATTTTAGCCACCAAATCGGATAGATAGGCTATACGTCTGCCCATCTGTTCCGCCATCCGCATGGCCTCCATATCATTTCTGATGTCACCCACATTCATAGCGAATCCTATTGGCCAAGAAACACCACCAGGAACAATCATCTCTTTAACAAGCATGAAAAAGAGCAATTGATTGAGAGCGATGTCTGCCCCTGACTTTCTTGCGACTGCAAAAGCTGCGCCTACCTTACCCTCAAGATGAGCAAAACGACCTACACGATCCATGAAGTTCTTCATCTGAGATGTAACGCTGGCATAGTGTACTGGAGAGCCGAATATTATACCGTGCGCATTGCACATCTTCTCAATGATAGGATTCAAGTCGTCATCCTGACTGCAGCGCCCCAATTCATAGCATTTGAGAAAATGTCTGCATGGAAGTATTTCAAAATCGGCGAGCTCAATGAATTCGGTCTCTACACCTAACTCCTGTGCGGCATCGAGGGCAATTTCCACTAGAGTGGATGTATTACCGCCTTGTCTATTGCTACCTGAAATGCCCATAACTTTTGCCATTTTGAAACCTTCAGCGAGCTACAAAGGCAACGTGAGATTCAAATTGTAACCCTATCACATAAGTTTCCCTATAGGAAAAAAGAAAATGAATGCCACCAAAATAGACACTTTAGTGGCATAGAGTGCAATATTATGACCGTTATCATTCATTTTCTGTGGATATTGGGAATTCCTCTTCGATATCATCATCCTGAGAGTCATAGAGGTCTTGATTCTTTGTCTTTAGTGCATTCACAAATGACCGCAATTCAATACCTGCCATAGGAAGCATTGCCATCATCATAAGAAAAGCGCCAAGCCACACAAATGAAACCAAAGGCAGAACCCGTGCCTCAAGATTAACAGTGAAGGTGCCACCACCAAGGTCGTTGAAGGTGCGGATTGATACAAACACATCCCTGAATGCTGTGGATTGCACAAATACCTCCTGGGATACCTGTTGCCATAATGGATTCCCCTTAACGACTATTAACCCTAGCCAAGCTGATCCCCCGTCAATAATCTGCACTAGAACACGCATTTCAAAATCATATTGATTGTTCCAATAGACTAGGACTATATCAGCCACTCCTAGCTCAATACCTGATGCACCCAGTTGGGCTGAGTCGCCCTCAAGGAAGGAATTCTGCTGATCAATCACCACATTCTCACTAAGGAAGACGCCTAGTAATAGAACCACAAGCCCCAAATGAAGCATAAGTCGACCCATGCGCCTCATAGTGAATGCACCGCCTTCTCTCCCAGCCATTGTTCGAGCAAAGGCAATGACAAGATATGCAATTCCTCCCATTGCCAAGGGAATCAGAGCATTGGCTGGCCAATAGAAGGTTGGCAAAGCTTGTTCAGTAGCAACAGTCAAAATGGCCAATACTGCACCTACACCAAGAAGAGTCAGTACTATAATGGATTTCAGCTTGGTGCGAAATATTGTACTCCTCATACAATAGAAAGCTGAAGCAATGAGAAGAAGCGACCCTAGATAGAATCCAGCTCTGAAGAACTCCAATCCCACTGAAACCATGTCCTCACCAAAACCAACAGGATCGATGATGGCCTCGGCAAGATTGATTGCTGCAGGCAAAACTACTCCAGACACAGATGTTGTTAGAATCACCAAGATGCCAATCAAAGCGATTTTCAACGAGAAGTCCCTGAGGCTAGATAGCGAGAAGAAACTCCAGCCCTGGTCATCATCATCATCCTGCAAGTCCACATATCCAGCTCGTATTGTGAGCAACACAGCTATCACGAAGTTGAATAGAACGGTAGCCAGCATTGTCCAGCTAACCGGAGTGATTGAGAATCCATGTACTGAGTTGAGAACCCCGCTTCTGGTCACCCAGGTGGCATATATCACAGTTATGTAAGTAAACACCAGAAATGAGTCTCTCAGGACGTCATTTCTCTTGAAAATTGCCTTTGCATGGAAATATGCCGTTAGAAGCAACCAAGGAACAAGCGAAGTGGTTTCCACCGGATCCCATGCCCAATATCCGCCCCATCCTAGGACTGTATAGGCCCAGAACGCGCCAATTACAATTCCTAGAGATAGTATGAGCCATGCGGCCACTGTCATGAAGTGAGTAAGAGTCTCCAGAACAGGTATTGGTTCCGCATTTCGCTCCTCAGATCGCACTGTGAAGCCTGCCAATTTCACTGAGAAGGGTATCACAGCAATTGCGTAGGCAATGAATACGATAGGTGGATGGATTGCATTCCAAAAGGTGCTAAGAAGAGGATTGAGTCCCAAGCCCTCAGTAGGGATGCTTCCAACAACTAATCTGAAAGGGTCTGATGCGATAGCATTAGCTGCAATCAAGACCGTCTGCAATGTGACTAGAATGGCGCCTCTGTACACAATAGTGTCGTCTTCATAGCCTCGAAGACACATCCTGTAAATCATCACTAGAAGAAAGGAAATGGCAGTCCAGAATAAAAGAGACCCCGACTGTCCTGCCCACAAAGAGGATATCTTCAACCACCAGACAGATGATGAATCCGTTGTCAAGTACACATACTCGTACTGAAACTCGTTGCCAAAAATGAGTGCTAACATATAGAACATTGCACCTATAGCAGACAGGACACCAACAGACACCAGCATCATAGAGATGGTATCATAATTTCTTATCCTAGGGCCCAAGAGCAGGAGGATTATGTCAACAACGCCTGCACCCATTGCCACAATGAGTAGTATCGTTCCAATGTCCATTATGCTTTCTCTCCTATGTTAGCCTCCCCTTGTAGATCGTCTTCGCCTAGGTTTCTTCTTTGTAGACCTCTTGCGAGCCTCCTTTTTCAGATCCCTCTGAGTGGAAAGAGATCGTTCTCTTCGAATTCTTGTGATGCCATATCCAACACCTGGAGCCACAACAAGGCCGATAGCGGCAGCTGTCTGCCATTGTGACCACGGTGTTACAAATATCGGGGGTCCGAGAATTGTCAATCTGTAGAAAGCGCTTTGGCCCACATTGCCCGACTCATCTACAGCAACGCAGTAATATGAAACTACGTCATTTTCAGCGAAGCTTCCAAGCTCAGCTTGCCACACCAGATATTCCTCATCAGCCCCAACAAGCGTCAAATTCTTTGGCTCATACACTCCATCGTTAACTTTCCAATATAGCTGGAATGAAGTAAGGAAGCAATGGGTAGGAAATTCATAGGTTCCCCACTCAACAATAACGTCATCGCCAACTCGTACTTCGTCGGATGGATAGATTGTTCGTAGTAGAACAACTGGCTCCCAAATATCTTCGCGAACAGTGAAATAATATGAGCCAGCAATGAAAGTCTTACCAAGAGTGTCATTAGCCAGTATAACGAAATTGACTTGCACGCCATCGTTCATGGGATCAATTGTAGCATTGTATACTCCTGCGAAATCCGCACTAGGGCCTAGCTCAATCAATGTCACATTCGTGCTGTTGCCATATGATATGCTGCAGTTGGCAATGACTGTGTCAACGCCATCAGCATCATGCACTGTGGCTAGGAAGGTAATATCATCTATAGGACGAGGATTCGTTGGAGTCACACGAACATACGAAACGATAGGAAGGCCGTAGCTCCAAACACGTTCCAAGGCTAGCATTCCTAATGCTTGGACTCCAGTATAATGATATTGCCAATCTTCAGCAAAGACATTGAACTCCCGGTCCCCGTTTGCATAGAATCCTTCATAGACCTTGTCCCAGAAATTCGAGAGCACTATATCCAATGTATCGATGATGAGCTGTATATAGAAGGTATCTGAAGTTGCTTCGTACAGTTCTTCCTCTGCACGAACCATTTGAAATTGAATCTCTGATGCCTTGTATAACTCCGTATCTGAATAGTCAGATGGAGCATAAGGAACACCATTCAATGTTTCTGCGTACCATGCACCGAAGGTCTGGTCCCAGTTGTAAGTTAGGAGTGCATCATGAGTTTCCTCAGCACAATTCAGGAGAGTCCCATTTCCTGTCACTTGATAACCTCTTAAAAGCGCTCGAATTGCCATCGAATTCAAGTCGGTTACAACAACAGAAGCAGGCCGGAGGAATGCGCCCACATTTGGCTCGCCTCCCGATCTATTTGTCGCAATCCTAAATCCCTGGTAGACACTCTCGTTGTACTGTTTCATATGTCTAATCATGAAGTCGACTGAGCTCTGCGCAATGGAAATCATTGTTGAGTTTGAGTATTCCACACCTGCATCATAGAGCGCAAGAGCACCTAGAGCAAGATGATCAAGGCGCTTTCCATTATTGGGATATGCTTCAAGGGTTTCATCAGTTATTGTGCCATTTCTATACGCCATGAGGTAAAAACCGCCATAAGTGTCGTCATAGAGCATATCCGTTAAAGCTCTAATGGCAGATTCCTTTTCGGTTGAGAAATCCAGACTTGAATTAACTGCCTCTGCCATTGAAAGCGCATAATAGGCATAAGCTTGAACTCCGGGTCTCTTTGATTCAATTACATCAAGAGCAACAGGGTCGACATGTGCAGAACCGATTGGACGATAGACATAGAAGCCGGGGTAAGACGAATCCTGAAAGAGTTCAAGCATTGCATTTGCGACCCTTGATATAATCTCAGATATTGTGGTGTTAGCAGTCATATTGTAGACTCTGCTCATCGATGCAATAGCCCAATAGTAATCCACTAGACTTTGAACAGGAATAGAGCCCCCAAGAGCAGTCCATGCAGTGGCACTCCAATCAGGTAGACCCAAGTGGAATACTGTTCCATAGTCTGCATCTACGAGATTCTGAATCATGATATCGGATGTTGCCAATGCGAAGTCATAGTAGGAGCTGACATTGAATTGAGTTTCTTCCTGTGCGGGATACAGCATATCCTCTCTAAGGGTCGCAGAACCATCATGAATAGCCAAGGGTTCTGCAGTCATTGTACTTGACGCCATGATTAGTACTAGAATCGTAGCAACTATCATTCTTCGATACATTGAGTAGATATCTCCTAAGACAGTTCGGCGGTCCAAGTTGAGGACCATTTGAAGTTATCGGAAAGGCATACTGCAAGCATTAGTCACGCATGCTGGACTCATAGGTGAAAAAATAGGGGAACGGATGCATGTGCATCCGTAGTCGCCCATGAGCTTATTCCAACCTTGTTCGCTCTATCGTCGACGTCCGACGAGAACTCCTAGAACCAATCCAATGACAATACCACCAACTGCGCCGCCAACGGTGAGAAGCATATCCCCTCCCACCACTGTGACGGTGTTAGTGACAGTGTTTGTGACAGTCACAGTGATTTCTTCGGGAACATTCTCATAGAAAGTCGCCTTCGCCTCCAGTAGATCTCTGTAGGCTCCGTTTAGTTCCTCGAAGACACCGGTAGGATTATGGAATCCTTGTGACCTGTCATAGCCGAGCAGATCAAATGTGTACTCCGCATTATCAATCTCAAGAATGAGATCATCGACAAGATCCGTATCGGCTCCTGCTGTGTCATTGTAGGCGAGAATCTCGGCTCTCAAGGCATCAGCGTCAGCATAGAACTCTGTTGAGAGCGCCGCAAAGGCGTCCTGAATCATCTCCAACTGACCAAATGCCCATTCCTCATCAGCCATGTGGCAATCATCACTCTGGCCGCATGCGACCGTGAGATTGAGTGCAAAGCTATGGTTTACAAATGGATTGCCACTCGCTCTTGTGAGAGAGTATCCATGGCAGCTGATACACTCAACGCCAGCTAGGTCATGAGGACCTCCCTTGTAGACCTCGTACATTGGATGCCTAAGCTCAATGTGACAGAGCCCACAGAGCTCCGTCGCATTTGCAGCCCTGATGTAACCAGGTGCAATTACATCGTCACCACCTTTAGTGGTTTCGTATGCTTCAGTCCAATTTGAATGGACTGCGTGACATGCAGGACAAGTTATGGCATTGTAGTTGCCGCTAACATTTGCAAATGTTGTATCTACATGGGGAGATACGAAGGCCAGCTCGTCCGGGTTTGTCAGGAAAATCGCACCCTCGGTTGTCATGCAGTGCATGCAGCTTGAACTCGCATGGCCACTAGCCCTTAGATCCTCTAGAGAGTCAGCATGTGCGGATGTCGACCAAAAGCCGGCTTGGTATGGATGATCACCCATTGGGTCACCTGTGTGACACGTAATGCATGGTGCACCATCGTAGGCAACCCATTCGTCTGCACTCACATTGTGACATGCAAAACAGTTGACACCTAGAAAGTCATAGGTGGGAGTTCCAGTAGTGTTGTCCCAACCCGTTGTATGACATTCTGCACATGATGATGCATTCCATTCGGCCTCAGTATATACCGTGTGCCCACTTACTATTCCGCCAATAAGGACGTGGGTGCCATTCCACACCGCCGCTCGGGCGTGGTATGACATCGACCAATTACCATACCTGTCCTGGTGACAGCTTGGATTTAAAGCGCAGCCAGCTGGATCAGTAGCCCAGTCAGGCTCTGCGAGCAACGCCTCATGCTTATCTCTGTCTGACGTACCAATCAAAGTGATTGGTATGCCAGAACCTGTTGGTCCTAGGAGAATAGCGAACCCAATCAAGCATAGGAAGAGGTAGTAACCTGCAACCATCCGCTTGTTGATTTCTGGAACCTCTTTATAGTATACCATAGTTGAGATTCTCCATTCTCCATGGATGTATTGTAACTTCGCACGTGTCTGACATAAAAAGTTGTTCGTTGTCGAAGCTATTGTGAAGTCTGATTTATTACGAATTGTAATTCAAATGGAATGGATACAAAATGTAAAGTAACCTATTTCATTAACAAAACTTTTGGAATCAGTATTAATGCTTTCATTTGAAAATTGGAACTTTAATGAGAATCCTTCAGATCGCGACTTGTGACATACGTCGATGATAGCTTTACACTTAGTCGATGATATGACAGCTCAAAATGAGCATGATGAAAGACATGTGAGGCCCATGACGAACCTGGTGGCTTTCATCAAAAATGGATTGGATATCACATTGAAGGCGAGCTTGGAATACAGGAAGATTCGATATAGCTCCAACAGCATGGTCATATTCCTTGTTGTCTTGGGCCAGCAATTCTTCATTGCAGCTCGACATCAAACCAAAGGAAAAAACCCAGTAGCGGTGGCGTTATTAGTCAGAAGCTGAGAATGAAGTCTGCAGCAGGGAGGCGACGTGAAGAAGCTCACACCTATGCAAAGGCAATACCTTGAACTCAAGAAGCAGCATCCAGACTGTATCCTGCTTTTCAGGCTGGGCGACTTCTACGAGATGTTCAATGAAGATGCAAAGGTGGCAAGTAAGGATTTAGACATTGTCTTAACCTCAAGGGGAGAGGGGGTGGCGAAATGGCCAATGTGCGGCGTACCATATCATGCGGTTGATGGCTACGTCGCCAAGCTTCTGGCATCTGGTCACACGGTGGCTATTGCCGATCAGGTGGAGGAGGCGTCCCAGGCTAAGGGCCTTGTGAGGAGAGATGTCGTTCGCGTAGTGACTCCTGGTACAGTACTTGAAACAGGAATGTTAGAGGACACAGCCAACAACTATTTGCTCGCAATCATTGAGGACTCAGAAACAGTAGGCATGGCAGCAGTTGATGTTTCCACTGGAGAGTTCGTTGCAACAGAGTTTGATGGCACCTACCTGAGTGAAAGCACGCTGAATGAGCTCGGGAGAATGAAGCCTTCAGAAATACTCCTCCCTGATTCCACGTCGAAGAATCAGGCAATAGGATCTGCACTTGAGGAACTGGGAGTGCGGTTGACATTCCGAAACGATATGGATTTCTCAGCAAGAGATGCAGAGCAGAGGCTCAAGGACCAATTTGGCGTGACCACGATTGAGGGTTATGGATTGGGGGATAAGGAGGTTGCTCTTGGCGCTGTAGGAGCTGTAGTAGCCTACCTGCAGGAAGTGCATAAAGCCAATGCTGTAACTCTTACGGGAGTTCAGACTTACACGATTGAATCTCATATGGTAGTCGACAATACAACGCAGAGAAACTTGGAGCTTATACGAAATGCCAGGGACGGAACTCCACGTGGGACGCTCCTAAGTGTCTTATCAAAGACGATAACTCCGATGGGAAAGCGGAAACTCAAGCAATGGATTCTCCAGCCGCTCACCGATATCCCTTCAATTGAGAGAAGACTTGATGCGGTCGATGAATTGGCCAGGACTGCCCTCACTCGGAAAGCGGTCTCAGAGAGTCTGAGGAATCTTGGAGACCTTGAGAGAATGACAAGTAGGATTGTCTTTGGCGCCGCAGGTGCGAGAGACCTTCTTGGTCTCAGAATTACACTTGAGAAACTGCCCAAGATTCGTAAGACACTGGAGGAATGCAGATCTGACTTGCTCCAGTCATCAGCCAAATCCATTGACCCTCTCAAGAAACTCACAAATACACTGAAGGCTGCAATCGTCGACGACCCGCCAGTGAGTGTTCGTGATGGCGGCATGATTCGAGAGGGCTTTGACGAAGAACTTGATGGACTGAAAGGGACCATATCTTCTGACAAGAAGTGGATTGCATCATTGCAAGCGAGGGAGAGAAGGAGAACAGGAATCAAATCTCTGAAGGTGGGGTACAACAAGGTCTTTGGATATTACATCGAGGTTTCCAAGTCCAATCTAAGCCTTGTTCCGGATGATTATGATAGGAAACAAACTCTAGCTAATGCAGAGAGATACATCACACCCGAACTAAAGGAGAAGGAGGCAGCTGTCCTTGCAGGAGAGGACAAGATAAATGCTCTCGAATTTGAGATCTATGAGAAGCTTAGAGACCAGGTGAGAGATGCGATAGAAGGACTTCGGGCCAATTCCGAAGCCATAGCTACTGCTGATGTGCTGGCATCATTAGCTGAAGTAGCAGTCAACAGGAGATACACTAGGCCCAAGCTGACTGAAGGAACGAGAATCAGGATCGTAGAGGGAAGGCACCCATCACTCGAGATGATCCTCGGTGCCAATGAGTTCGTTCCAAACAACGTCGAGCTAGGTGATGGAGGCATCTCACTCATCATTGTCACTGGGCCAAACATGGCCGGAAAGTCGACATTCATGCGTCAATGCGCCTTGATAGTGCTCCTTGCACAGATGGGCTCTTTCGTGCCTGCAAAGTCCGCGGAGATAGGCCTTGTAGATAGAATCTTCACACGGGTTGGAGCCTTTGATGACCTCACAGCTCGCCAGTCGACATTCATGGTTGAGATGATTGAAACCGCCAACATACTCAATAATGCGACTGAGAAGAGCTTGGTCATTCTAGACGAGATTGGCAGAGGTACATCAACCTACGACGGCATGGCGCTTGCATGGGCGGTGGCTGAGAGAATAGTACAGATGAAGGCGAGAGCCATGTTCGCCACTCATTTCCATCACTTGACCGAGATGGCAAGCACTCATCATGG
>JBHLQS010000069.1:0-14127 GCA_048883405.1 Candidatus Thorarchaeota archaeon | reverse complement strand
TTCAGTACCAGCAACGATGGATCCTACTGGGGCTGAGAGACCCTTGCTAAGACAAACCATGACACTATCTGCTTTCATTACTAACCTGCGAACTGGAATGTCTAGTGCAACAGCGGCGTTAAACAAGCGCGCTCCATCGCAGTGAATCCTGAGACCATTCTCGTGAGCAACATCGGCAAGTGCATTAAACTGTTCGGGCCTAATGATTGCACCACCTGCTGCATTGTGAGTGTTCTCCTGAGCTACGAGGGTAGTCTTCGCATAGTGGGGATCATCAATGCTGATTGCAGCCTTCAGGGTTTCAGGTGTGATGTATCCCCTAATCCCCTTGACGGGCTTAGGATAGAGACCTCCGAGTGAGGCCATTGCTCCAGCCTCATGAATGTACGAATGGGATCGGTCCTCGACAACAACTTCTTCTCCAGGCTTGGCTTGAGCGAGCAGTGAAACTACATTACCCTGAGTGCCAGAGGTGACGAGAAGAGCTGCTTCCTTATCAAGGATCTTTGCAGCCTTGTCTTGCAGCTCATTTACAACAGCGTCCTCACCAATCACATCATCGCCAAATCTGTCCTCTTTGTGAGCTCTGACGATGGCCTCAATCATCTCATCGGTTGGTTTTGTGACAGTGTCGCTGCGAAGGTCAATAGGTTTCATAGTTCTGCATGTGATATGTGCTGAGTTTTAGCCTTCCGGTACATGCTTTATGCACAATGAATAAAGGCACTTTTCAAGCCATCAGAGTCAATTGGATTCTTAGGAATGAGTATTGTTGACCCAAGATGCGAAGCTAGGATACATAGGCAAGCTTAGGCTCTTTAAGACGGATGCTCGTCTCTGGATTGCATCCAATGCCCTAAATGCATTCGCGTTCGGTGTCAGCAATGTCGTGTTCAATCTCTACATGGTCACGATTCCCGGTTTCGAGGAGGACTTTCTTGGCCTTTTCCTATCGGTATCGATGTTTGCTACAGCCACTATTGCCATTATAGCTGGAATGGTGACTGATAGGAGGAGCAGGAAACGCATTGTTCTGAGCCAGAGCTTTCTCGGGCTAGGCATGATTGCAGTTCAGTACACTGTTGTCGATCCAATCCTTCTGATGCTGTCGCAGCTAGTTCTTGGCCTCACAAGCGCGTTTGGTCAGGTGGCTTGGGCGCCGTACATAACTGATCTTTCCACTTCAGAGGAACGTTCACACCTGTTTGGATTCAGCGGCGGCATCTCACTTCTAGCCGTTCTTGCTGGTAATATCCTCGGGGGATTCCTTCCAGGTGTCTTTCAATCCTCCCTGAATCTTGGTCCCACTCTATTGTGGCCTTATCGATTGACTCTCTGGTTTAGTCTGGGGCCCATGCTTCTGTCAACACTCCTTGTTATCCCGATGAGCAGAGACCCTCCAAGGGACTGCGAAGTGAGAATGGGTTTCCAGAATGTCAGGAACTGGAGATTCATTGGCGGATATATGGTCACAACTTCAATGATTGGCTTGGGAGCGGGGATGATAGTCATGTACTTCAACCTCTTCTTTGAGAGTGTCTTCGAAGCAGACTCCGCCCTGATTGGCATAATCTTCGGAATCAACACTATGACACTCTCCGCAGGCAACTTCGCCGCACCGGCATTGGCGGATAGGATTGGTAAGGTCAATACAATAATCCTGACAGAGGCCCTTTCGATACCTTTCCTCTTGATGATTTCATGGGCACCAGTCCTCTACTTCGCTGTCATAGCTTATGTTATGCGCGCCGTGCTGATGAATATGGCCGGGCCTATTTCAAGTGCTTTCTTCATGGAAGGTCTGAGAAAGGAGGAGAGGGCAACAGCAACAGGAGTTGTGAGGACTGGAGACTCGCTGGCCAGAGGTGTTGCTGCCAACATTGGTGGCTGGATGCTTGCAGCCGGGCTTTATAGAGAACCCTATCTCTTGGTTTCGGGACTCTATGTCGTAGGCATCTTCATGTTCTATTACTTCTTCAGAGGAAAAGAAGAGGAACTCAAGAGACTTCAAGAAGCTGAGGTTGTTATCGAGGACAGATTGGAAGAGGAATTGGACATCACCTAATTCCTGTCAGAATCACAGCTGCATCTGAACTGGTGTAGTACAAACTGGTCCTGTATTGCTGGGAGAGTTAACATAGGTCGAAACCTCGTATGCCTCCATTCCTTCAGGTTCATAAGGCATGAGTAGATTTTTCAAAACCTCAACATCCTGCAAGTCAGGATCAAGCCAAGTGGATTCTTTCTCTCTCGGGAGAATAACTGGCATTCGATTATGAATTGGCTCAACTAGGTTGTTGGGTGTGGTAGTGATGATTGAACAGCTCAAGACCATCTTGTCTTGAGGTGATTTCCAGTGGCTATATATTCCTGCAAAAGAAAAGATCTCTCTCGACTCCAAACGAATATGCATAGGCTTCTTGACCTTTCCAACCTTCTGCCATTCATAGAAGCCAGTGGCTGGGATGAGGCATCTCTTCTTCTGGAATGAACTCTTGAAGACCCGACTTTCAGCCACTTTTTCAGCACGCGAGTTTATCATCTTGTAGCCAATCTTATCTTCCTTGGCCCAGACGGGTATGTAGCCCCATCGCATCTCAACCATGCGGAGCTCTGGATCTTGAATCACTGTCGCAATCTTCTGGCTAGGTGCGATATTGTATCGTGGGACAATATCGAAGTCAATATCAGTGACCCCAAATCTCTCCTCAACTGCTGTCTTGTGACTGAGGAAATTGAAACGACCGCACATCCAGTGAATATCGCAACCTACAGGTAAAAGGATTGAGTTTGGGGGTGCTTTTCAATGACTGAGAAGATAATTCTATATGAGCGTATTGAGGAGCAGAGTTACACTGAGAAAAGGACTCCATATTGGGACGTGTGGATGGTCTTATCCTGAGTGGAAAGGGATATTCTACAGCTCGAATCGGACCATGCTTCAGCAATATTTCACTTACTTTGATGTCGCTGAGATAAACAGCACATTCTATGGGCCTCCTAAAGATTCGATAATCCAATACTTGATGGCTACACTGTCTGAAACTAAACACTTCACAGCAAAAATCCCGCATCGAGTGACTCACGATAACAGATTGAACCTGCATTCAGAAGCTGGTGCGATATTGACCGACTTCTTCGACAGGATGCGACCCATGAGTCCGCGCTTAGGCGTTTTACTCATCCAATTACCCCCTTGGGAGCTTTCCACCTTTGGAGATCTTGAAACATTCTTCTCTGCCCTAGATCCTGACTTTCGATATGCAATAGAGTTTCGTCATGAGAGCTGGATTCATTCTAGAATCTGGCGATTGCTTGAGGACTATCAAATTGCACATGTAATTGTTGATGAGCCTCGTCTTCCAATAAATGTGAGAGTGACAACAGACTTCGTCTATGTTCGACTCCATGGCCATGGGAGTAATCCCTGGTATAACTATCGATATTCCGATGATGAGCTACTAGACTGGAAGAATCGATTGATTCATCTTCTTGATGAGAACGAAACCGTCTATACTTTCTTCAACAATCATTTCTTTGGTTTTGGACCCACAAATGCCTTGCAGATGATGGAATTGATGAACTGCATCCGTCCCGTGCAGAAAGGAAAGCTTGAGCGAATGCTTCCCACGCTGGCAATTAGTCAAACAACGCTGGACGAGTTTTAGAAAGAGAGTAGAAAAACCGCCATTTTTAAGCGCTGGGGGTCAGGATACGGGATGGAGAACCTTCACGGGCAGGTGCAGAGAGATGTTAGACCAGGATGAGATTCTGAGGTGTTCGGAAACCAAAATTCTAGCACCCCGGCTGATTGTACTGGATGAAGCGGGCTCCACAAATGCAGTTGCCAAGCAGCACGTGTTGGAAGGTGAGGGTGAGGGCTTGGTTGTCGTCGCGGATAAACAGACGCAGGGTCGAGGCAGACACGACCGGGTTTGGGTTTCTCCCAAAGGCAGTCTGTATCTATCGATTGTGCTACAACCGCGAATCAAGCAGTCCTTGAGCCCACTGCTTGGACTTCTAATGGGATGTGCTTCTGCAACTGCAATAATGAAGATGGGAGTTGTTCCAGTTCGTCTGAAATGGCCAAATGATATCCTAGTGGGCCGGAGGAAGATTGGAGGGATTCTGAGCGAATTAGTCATGGATGGTGAACAGGTGAAAGGAGTCGTTCTGGGAGTTGGGATAAATCAGAACGTTGCACGTGAGGACTTTCCCCCTGAAGTACGAAACAGTATGACAACAATCTACGAGGAGATTTGTTCAAACACATCCCGCGAACATCTTGCATCACGTATTGTAGGCGAGATTGATAGAAGATTAATCACGATACAAGCAGCTCGATCCTTCACTCCAATGCTAGTCGAGTATAATTGTCTCTGCGACACGCTTGGAAAGAAGGTGCGAGTTGAACAGGAAGCAGGCTTTATCGAAGGCATTGCTGAACGAATCGATGAAACTGGATCTTTGATTGTGAATACAAAAGCAGGCAAAGAAGTCGTGACGCTTGGTGATGTTGTTCATCTCGAATGATCGGAGGATAGACTTTGCCCCCTTATGTTGTCAGAATCGATCCTAATCGACTGCGAGAACTCAACGAGTTGTTATTCAAGAGTTCCCAAGTCACTAAAGCGAAGCCTACGAATCAATATGAATCCTTTCGAGTGAAGTGTGCTGGTGGAACCATTATTGGCTATACAAGTGGAAAGCTTGTAGCCTCAGGATTGCTCGCTGAATCCCTTCTCAAAGAAACAGTCCTTGAAATGGAGAATCGCGACAGATTCGATATTGTGATTGGTTCCGACGAAGCTGGAAAAGGTGAGTGGCTAGGACCCCTTGTGGTTTCAGCAGTGGCTGTTTCTTCTAATCAATCCAGCATCTTGAGGGCACATGGAGTCATGGACAGCAAAGCTCTGTCTATTCAGAGAATTATGGATTTGAATCCACTAATCAAGGAACATAGCATGTCTCGATACATCGTCTTAATCTCGCCAGAGAAATTCAACACACGTTTAGACGAGCTTCATGCTGAGGGCAAGAACCTCAATGACTTGTTGGCTTGGGCGCATTCCATTGCCATTTCCAATGTCTACAATGACATCGGACCTTCTTCCGGTACTGGCATTCAGATTGTGGTTGATGAGTTTTCGCGAGAAAAGACAAGAGAACGGTTGGATCGGGTTATGGACCTCGAACAAGTCCAGTTGGTACAGCGTCACCAAGCAGAGGATGAGATTGCTGTAGCTGCGGCTAGCATTGTAGCTCGCGCAGCTAGAGAGCTGTGGATAGATGGAGCAAGAAAAAGTCTGAATATCGAGCTTCGTGAGATAAGCAAAGAGGAAGCACGAGTGCATCCAGAGAATCATAGATTCGCAAAGGTCCAGTACCTTGGCAAATATAAGTGACAGAGTGTGTGGATGTGTTTGGCTAGTATGCCATTATTATTTGCCAGCTGTCATATGCTACATACACAGTATCTTCAGATAACCGGAACATCCCGATGAAAATACCTGCAGAGATTGAGATGAATCAAAAATGAGTCAGCAACCCCGGAAATCACTTGGTCTACTTGATAAGCTTCTGCCTGTCTGGATTATCCTGGCAATGGCTATCGGACTCGTACTGGGCTACATCCTCCCTGGAATTGCTGACGCCCTAGATTTCTGGAGAATCGACACAGTTTCGTTTCCTATAGCTATCGGTCTGATTTGGATGATGTATCCTGTGCTTGCAAAGGTCAAGTACGAGGAACTGGGCAAGCTTAGCTCAGAGAAGAGAATGTTTGGGGTTTCACTAGTACTGAATTGGCTCATTGGACCGTTGTTGATGTTTACCCTAGCATGGATATTCCTCCCAGACCTGCCCGACTATCGAGTTGGCCTGATTCTCGTGGGACTGGCAAGATGTATTGCCATGGTCCTCATCTGGAACATGATGGCAGGAGGTTGCAGCGAGTCTTGTGCTGTCCTTGTCGCCATCAACTCGATCATGCAAATCCTTCTCTACAGTGTCGAGGCGTGGTTCTATATCGAAGTTTTATCCGAGTTCATAGCGCCGGGTTCAGGGTCAGTAGTTCCGATTTCTATCATAGATATCGCGAAAAGCGTACTGATATTCCTCGGGATTCCACTGTTTGCAGGAATTATCACCCGTTTCACATTGATTCGAACCCGAGGCAAGGAATGGTATGACAACGAATTTGCTCCTCGCCTTGGACCTACAGCCCTAATTGGTTTGCTTTTCACCATTGTAGTGATGTTCCTCTATCAGGGAGAGAAGATACTTACGTTGCCTCTTGACGTCTTGAGAATATCCTTGCCGCTCCTGTCGTATTTCATGCTGATGTTCTTTGTTTCATTTGGTATTTCTTATTTCTTGAAGTTCGGCTACGACAAGAACGTGACAGTGTCTTTCACCGCGGCTAGCAATAACTTTGAGCTGGCTATTGCCGTGGCAATAGGGGTATTCGGGATTGACTCTGGACAAGCCCTTGCAGCGGTGGTAGGACCGCTTATTGAGGTCCCAGTTTTGATAACACTTGTCTATGTTGCTATTTGGCTAGGCAGGAAAGTCTATGGCCGGTTGCCAGATGATCCTGCAGCATGCGAGTCCGACGCGTAGCGTAGACTCTACAATGCTCGCTTGGGGAACCAGAGTCTGAAGAGTGCAGGGAGGAATGGAAGGGCTTCATTAGCTCTGTTCTTCAGAAAACCACACTTACTTCGGTGCAAATGATCTCGAGAACTAGGAAGATGACTGCTGTATCATCTCTCTAGACGGTCCCTATCATTCGGTCGCAAAATTCGAAGCCTCTTTGACTTTCTTGTTATGGATACCCTTGGAGGATCATTTCAGTAGCTCAGGTCTCTTGATGAGATTCTTGAAGAGTTTTTGATTATGAAATGGTGCCTGCCTATTAAGACATGCAACCACAGCACACCTGCTGCAAACATAGTTCACCACGTCGGCGAGTGTTGGATTCTCCCCTATACCCTTCTTTATCTCCTCTTTAGTTGCGCCAAAGAAGATCGCCTTCTTGCTAGCGACGTTTTCAAACACCAGTGTCTGCAATGTAACGAGGAATGCGCGTGGATCTTCCTTCTTTTGCCAGAGTCGATGAATGAGATTGATAGTGGCTGCAATGTCACAGCTTACCTCGAAATGGTCCTTTGTCCATCGCTTCTCCAATCTCTCTTCGACTAATCCCACCTCCCACATGGGAAACATCTCCAGGCCCTCTGGCTTCTCATGGTTCATTATTTCTTCAACAATCTTTCCGCCATCACGTTCCTTTCCATACCATATTGGCATCCCTCTTGGAACATGGCCGGTTCTACCGCAGAAGGCGTACCAACCCTTGTCTGAACTCCCAGACATCATTTTGACAATTGCTTGAGTTGAGTCCAATGGCCTATCCAAGATGTGGGCGGGTACCCAAACTGCGTGAGTCATGCACCTGGACTCTCCGCAGAGAACACAAGGATAGAGCTCTTGTGTGCTCACTTCCCCTTTTCGCCTCGCGCATTCCGCGCATTCTGACAACTTTATCCCATCCAGTTAGTCCGCTATACCTTGTATGCGACAGGATAAAACGTCAACACATTTGCTTACAAATTCATCTCGGCTCTATATGGACAAAGACTTGTGTCACACTACTAAAGGCAGCCTTGATTGCTGCTTCAACCTGTTCTGCAATATCATGGCTATTTGCTAGCGACATATCTGGGTCGAGTCTACAGTCCAATGAAACTGTCAGTCCAGTGCCATCATCGGTCAAAACAATTCCATGACAGTCCTGAGCCAGAGTTTCGGATTCAACGATCTCCCTGATTCTCTCCACCATCTCTGCGTGTTTATGAGTCACGTCATGAATACGGTCGTCATCCCCAGCCGCCTCTAGATGAAAAGTCACTCTCTTAAGATTTGAAATCCTGTCAGCTAGACTTCTTTCCAGATGATTTGAGATGTCATGCGCCTTGCCAAGCGTCAAATTAGGTAGCATTTCTAAGTCTGCTGCAATATGCACTCCATCTTCATGGGTATGAATTCGAATCTTATGTACACCCAGGACTTCTGGCTGCAGTTTCACCAAATCTCTGAGGCCATTATATATATCGAAATCCTGAGATAAACGGCTCCCTTCGAGTGAGGGCTCAACGTGCACCATTACATCAACATGCTTCTCCAATTTTGCCAAGGCAATTTCTACCGAATTGGAGATACGGTGCGCATCATCAACTGAAGTGTTCTCATCAACAGTGATGATTATATCCATGAATGTATATGGGCCTGATGTTCTTACCCTTGCCCTTTTACACTCAACGACGCCCGGTATGCTTTCACAAGTCTCCCCAATCTCATCAAAAATGCCTTCAGGAGCTCTATCAACAAGAGCATCAAAAGCACGTCTTGCTAGTCTGTAGGACACAATGAAGATAACAACACATACCCCCATAGCTGCCAATGGGTCTGCGATTGGAAACCCAAGCCAGACGAATCCAAGACCGATCAACACCACTGAAGAGCTAATCATGTCAGTACTAAAGTGAAGGGCATCTGCTTCTAATGCCTGGCTACCATGCTTTCTGGCTACTCGATATAGCATTCTACTTCGTTCATAATCCACAATTATACTCATGACCATAATGACAATGCCTGCTATTGTTGGTTCGGCCCAGTCCTGAAATTGAATTCGCCGGAGTGCTTCTCCAATTATCCAAATACAGGTGATCCACAGAATGATTGTTTCAACAAGCGCTGCGAAATTCTCAATTTTGCCATGTCCAAATTGGTGATCTATGTCTGGTTCCTTTGAAGCGCCTCGCACAGCAACGAAAGTGATACCAGCAGCAACGAAATCGAGTCCACTATGCAGTGATTCTGAGATAATCCCTATTGAGTTGCTCCAGACTCCGATAATCAGCTTTGTCAATGTTAGGAACAACGCCGCAAGGACTGAAAGGGCTGCTGCTCTTTTTACTCGGTCACGCCCGGCACCGTAGCTTGTCATCTTTTCGCGTGCTTCATCTTTTCCCTTTAAGGATTCTCATAATAGAAGGGATTTGCATTTCCTTTTCACTTCATCCGGTTTCTCTCTCAGCTCATGTTCCTATCATCGGTGAATATGTTTTTAGCCCAATCTAGGCTAATACGCACCAGTCTTTAGGAGGCGGCAGTCATTCAGTTGGATCCGATATTCTACGTGATGCTTATCTCAATACTAGCGATCTTCATTCTACTATTCATAGCCTCAGGAATCAAGGTCCTCGCAGAATGGGAACGGATAGTCATTTTGCGACTTGGAAAATACCATAGTGTCAGAGGCCCTGGTATTGTGTGGAGGACACCAATCCTTGACAGGATTGGAGCGAGGATATCACTGAGAGCGCAGACTGCCGAGGTTGAAACCGGAGAGGCAATGACGCGGGATGGAACACCCATCGGATTAGTCGGCGAGGTTCGATATCGTGTAGTGGACATTGAACGGGCTTTTCTCAGTCTTGAGGACTATCGGACTACTGCTCAGCAATCATCAAAGCATGTCATGATTGAACAGATTGAGGCTCGCGATTACGATGACATAGTCACAAACAGAGAAAATGTTGAAACTGCCGTCACTAAGGAGCTCGACTCTCGATTCGAGAAATGGGGGATGGCTATAGTTGGGGTCGATCTCAGGGTCCAGAGAGCAAATCAGTGAGATTTTCAAAATATGGGTGGTTCTTAAGCCTCATTCTCCCACACTATAGCGGAGCAGATGAGTCCTCTATTGCAATTCCGGATGGCCGATGAGCTGCACAGTAGGAGTCTCCCTTCTATCGGAGACCACACCCCCAACAATCTACTGGGTGGCAGGTCGGAGTCCAGCAAGTGCCATCTGTTCTGTAGGGACCTGCTTCGAGTGACTGTGGCCGTACAGCCACCGCCTGATACGGGAGGCATGGACGAATCCATGATGATCACTAATACGTTCGACCCAACCCGGTTGTGACCTAACTAGGGTCTTTTCTGAAGCAGGTGCCTTCACGCCTACTGGGGCTGGCTGATAACTGCTGGCCCCACTCTTGGATCATTCTTCCGCTGAAAACCATGGATTCAGTAGCTCCCTGTATTGGCCTGAGTGAGTGTAGAGAAAAATATTAGTTGGAGCTGTCACCAATATTCTTTCTTAGTATTCGCATTAGGAGGAATGGATATTGGGACGAGAGCAAAGCGTGGTAATTGTAGTCGTATTGCTGGTTTTCTATCCTGCTCTAGCTTATTCACCCGCAGTGACTGCACAAGATGACATGATGGAGTTTGTCATGGCCTATCCCCAGGATTTAGAGGCGCTCAGTCCTTTGTCATTTCCCGATCACCTCACAGTATGGTACAACATGCTAGTCTATGACACCTTGTTGTCATATGATGATAATCTGACGGCTATTCCGTGGCTAGCAGAGAGTTTTAGTGTGAGGTCTGATGGCCTTCAAGTTAACTTCACACTTCGAGAAGGTGCTTATTGGCATGATGGTCAACCAGTCACTCCGGACGATGTGAAATTCACGTTTGAGCTTATCAGAGATGGGCCTTCTCATCTTAGAGGGTGGGCATTTCTGCAACATGTGACGAATATTGAGATCTTTAGTCATGAAATTGTAATCACATTGGACCAAGTGAATAGCTTCGCAATAGATAAGCTGGGTTCTACCTTTATTCTACCGAAGCACATTCGCCAGGGAATCTCAGCGGATAATATAATTTGGAATGACCCAAACAATCTTTCAGCACATGTCGGTTCTGGAATGTTCAGGTACGTCGAACGTTCCTCCGGCGAATACATCTTGCTCGACCGATTCGATGATTGGTGGGGGCCAGATAATCCCCATGTAGGCCAGCTGCCCAATATTGATCGGGTTAGAATTGACATAATTATTAGACAAGAAGTAAGAATCATGGCTATGAGAAATGGTGATGTCGACACTGAGCGATATGAAGTTTCTAGCGCTTTTGTAAGTCACGTTTTGGAAGCACCCGAACTTCAGTTGGTGGCTGGAGTAGTTTCCATTTGGGAATACTTCCTCGGCCTGAATACAAAAGTGGCTGGTCTTGATGATTTCGAGGTCAGAAAGGCGATTGCCTATGCCATCGATCGAGAGGAATTGATCAACATAGGAAGACTGGGCTTTGCTGAAGCAACTAAAAGCATAATTCCGGAAGCGTTCTATCCTAGTATCTATCATTTGGACGGGGATTTTCCAGAGCAAAATGTCACCATTGCCAATCAAATCCTTGATGACGCTGGATGGGTAGATACCAACATGAATGGCATCAGGGACAATGGGTTGGGCGTTGAGCTGTCTTTCGAACTTCTAGCTCTATCTTGGGATGACGCTTCGGTCAATATGGGAACGGGCTTAAAGCTCCAACTTGAGGAAATTGGTTTCGAGATTGACCTAGTGTCACAAAGTGATGAATTGTTGTATCCTGCGGTTTTTGTGTCACCTCGAAGCTTCGAGATGCTTAGTGGTGGTTTGTTTTATCCTGCATATCCTGATTATCCCTATTGGAGGATGCACTCTGATTACTATGTGGATTGGTCAGAGAATTTCTTTGGATGGAGTAACAGCACATTGGATTCAATTTTGGAGGATTATATTTCTGCAACACCATCCGAGTTCTTTTCCGCAGCTCGAGCGGTGCAAGTTGCCGCAACTGAGAATATGCCCTACATACCAATATTCGTCAACCATGATACTCATGCACTGAGAGCTGAATGGACAAACTTTAGTACCAAACCGGGTGGTCCATTTACGATTTTCTGCCCCGAAACAATGGTGTTCATGTACGACAGTGAGATGCACACTGCACCAACAGGTTCTGATCCTGTCCTGATTCTTGCTGTTGGAGCAGGTGCATTTGCAGCAGGTGTAGTGCTAACTTGCGTCGTTCTTCGACGACGATATGAAAAATAGTAGAATCTATTCATTGAATTAAAATACTGGAAGATGATTGTGGATTGAGAGCAGAATCAGATTGATTCCTGGAGATGAGGTCAGAGAAAGTGGAACCCCTTGGGACTATCACCATGTGCCTTCCATATGTCGATAAAGAAACGCATGAAACACTTCTATCAATGATGAAAGAGGCCGAGAATTTCGCAGATTTCACTGAGAAACTCAATACCTTAGCATGCACGCAGTCTACCACAAAATTGACCGAATACTTTGCATTCTTTTTTCCTTTCCATATCAATGACTACCAACTGACGGACAAGTTGATTTCAGCTGGAAAAGCACCAGACTTGGCTGCCCCTCTAGTTCTTGTCTGCAAGTATCGGCGAGGCGACTTAGTGCTTTGGGAAGATATGTTGCAGGCTCTCATCAAGGCACTCAAGGCAGCTCCTAATGACTGGGTTGCAACTCATATCTACACAAAATGGAGATACTATGTAGAGTTCCATTTCCCAGAAAGCGACACCGATGTGAAACCGATCCAAAGAATCGAGGAAAGGGTAAACGAAGATAAGAACTTGGAATACTTCAAGTCGTATCTTCTTAGATTTGAAGCAATCAAATGTATGTTGAATATGAGTGTAAGAGAAGAGATTGAGCTTATAGAGCAAGCACTTACCATCGCGAGGAAATATGATGAGCAAGTTGTGATTGCTGACTTGCTATCTGCTCTCTCAGAAGCTGTCCCCGATGAAGAACGAGGCATAGAGCTGCTGCGAGCTTCAACAGAATTGAGTGAACGTCTTGGTTATAGATATAAGATTGGCCATAATCGCTTCCGACTAGGCAACAAATTGGGGAACCGGGGTGAGTTCAACAGTGCAGTTGAGAACATTCTAGAATTCACTAGGGTAAGAGAATCACTCGATCTTCCTGTAATCACGCCGAATGGATATCTCGCAGCTTGGTACAATATTATGGGGGATGGAGTCAATGCTCTGAAGCGGACAGAAGCCGCACTTGAAGCAATACAAGAGTCTAGAAGATTGACTTCCTACATGTTAGCACAGAAGGCTTGGGCTCTAGTCAATTTGGGTAGGAATGATGAAGCAAGAGTCAACCTAGAAATCTCCCGGGAGCTAGCAGTAAAATCGGGCGTTGCATGGTATTGGTTTGTATATAACCAATTAGCAGAAGGCATATTATACAAAGCGGAGGGGAACTTTGATGGTGGTATCGTGGCTTTTGAAGATGTGCTTCAATATCCGGGAGTCGCTGCTGTTCCATCTCTCCAAGCAATATGCCTCATCAATCTGACCGATATTGAAATAGAACGCGCATCGCCGGATGACGTAGGTGACTCATCAGGACAATGGATGGAAAAGCTAGAGGAATTCGTTGAAACGAGGAAATCCCCCGGATTTGAGGCTCGTTTGCTGCTTCTTAAAGCGAGATTATGCCAGAAGCAAGGTAGAATCGATGAAGCTCAAAGTATTCTTAGACGCGTCCGCCAGATAGCAGAAGCACCCAGTTTGAAGTATCTCAATTCATTGATTGCTCCAATGTCAGTTGATAGCTAGAAGATTTCGAAAGACAAATCACATGTTTATTCAGGTCGAGCAGAACATTCAAAACGAGGTTCTATGGATTCAGCAGATTAGAGTGCATGAGGTGTCCTGCGATGAGCAAGAAAAACAAATTCGAGCGGCTTGCCAATATGCGTGAAGAGGCCAAACTTGGTGGTGGAGAAGAGCGTATCAAGAAACAGCACGAGAAGGGCAAATACACTGCGAGGGAACGCATTGAGAAGCTACTCGACCAGGGCTCATTTGTAGAGATCGATGAGTTTGTGGTTCACCGTGAGACCGCTTTTGGAATGGATGAGAAGCAGGTCTTGGGCGACGGAGTCATCACCGGATACGGCACAATCGATGGCCGAAGGGTCTTCATCTTTAGCCAGGACTTCACAGTGTTCGGTGGGTCTTTAGCCGAGATGTATGGGGACAAGATCGTCAAGGTCATGGAGATGGCTATGGATGCGGGGGCTCCTTGCATCGGCTTGAATGATAGCGGTGGCGCTCGAATTCAAGAAGGCGTGAAATCGCTTGTTTCCTACTGCAATATCTTCAGGCTGAATACTTGGGCGAGTGGTGTGATTCCGCAAATCTCTGCGATTATGGGACCTTGCGCGGGC
>JBHLQS010000068.1:0-14217 GCA_048883405.1 Candidatus Thorarchaeota archaeon | reverse complement strand
ACTAGAGAGGTTTTGAAGTTACTAACGTGACGAACAGGCTGGCACAATTCTTTATAATGAATCTGAAGAAGAGTTAAACAACTTACAATAGGAGGAGAATGACATCACCAAGACGGTGAAACTGGAGATTGATGATGGCGGAGATCTACGAGGCTACGCCGTTCTCAACCCAAAGACTGCTAAGAAGCTCAATGCTGAGCTGGGTTCTATCGTTGTGTTTGAGGATCCTGCATCATCTTTCTGGGGTGCTGCTCAAATAAGAATCAATGATGGAGTTCCGCCTGACAGAATCAGAATTGATACTCTGGTTCTTGAGGCCTCGCTCTTAATGGAAGGCGACTCTGGCATAGAAGTGACTCTGTATGATGAGGACATGATTGCACTGGAGTATGTGGAATTCGGACTCAAGCCCCTAACCGAGGATGCAAGTACTGAAGACCTTGTGACGCGAGCTGCTGAACAAGTCGCATCTTTAGAGAAGCTCATAGGTGGACGTCTAGTATACCCAGGAATGTCATTCATTTGGCCTGAGTTGAACGTGAAAGTCGAGATAATGACAACTCGTCCAGCTCTCTCAGGCAAGAGATTCGCCAAACTCGCCTTTGAAGCTCTTAAAGAACGAACCGGATATCAATTCAAGACTATAGGGATTGCCACTCCTTTCAATGCAGTGCTTTGTATTGATACAAGCGGTTCGATGAAAACGACCGATGTCCCTGTTCAAGACATAGCTCATGCACGTGAGGGCCTCAAAGACCTCGCCGGGGACAATCCAGAGGTCCAAGCATTTCTGGACCGGTTCAAGGAAGGAACGAATGTAAGTAGAGGTGAAGCTGCAGCTATGGCAGTCCTCCTTTACCTTGCAGAAAAGGTTGGGAGAGGTTATGGCGAGAAAGTTGGAGTTGTGACTTTCGAGAAGGAGGTCACTGAGATGACCTTTTTGAGTTCAGAAACCGGAGAGGTACAACCCTATGTCGAATGCACAGGAAGAGAAAAAGCTCTTGGTCTTCAAATCATAAGCACTCACGTGGTGGATAAAATTGAGGAAGGAGGCACTCTAACAGATATGGGGACCGCTCTTGTGCGAGCTGCAGACATCATCAAAGCATTTGGGGATCCAACGAAGCCAACTATGATCATCATGATGACAGATGGAATGACAACATCTGGCCCTGCTCCACTCAAGGTTCTCAAGGATCGATTTGCTGATACAACCAGCCTTGTGATCTACACCATCGGACTTGGCGAACGCAGTGAGATCGACGAGGAATTGATGCTCGCAATGGCACAGTATGGTAATGGGACATATCGTCATGTTGACAATATGAGGGATCTTTTGGAGTGGTATGGCAAGCTTGCAAGTGAATTCGCAATTGTCATACGCGGATCGGAGTAGTTATGAGCTAGGTATGTTCCAGAGCCTGAACAAGTGCCTTCAGAGTGTCCAAGTCCATCTCATGGATTTGTTCATCGGGGATACCAGCAAGCATTTCCTCAGACACCCCTACGAGAACTTTCGCTTTCTCTTCACCAAATTTCTCCGTGAACTCCTGAAGTCTGCGTTCATCATCACTCACGCTGGCGGTAGCAGCAAGCTCTTCTAGCTCCGTGATAGTCATCCTCTGTAGTTTACCATCTCCAACTGACTCAACCACTTCCGCAGGAAGCGTTTCAATTATTGCCTCCTTCTTCGAAGGCTTCTTGGAAGGCTCCTCTTCAGGAGCTGCGGTTTCAGTCGTTGATGCAATTAAGGCTTCAAGCTCCTCATATGTTAATGTCTTGAGAACATCGTCTGAAACAGATTCCCTTACTTCTTCTGGAATCATCTCCACAAGTTCCTGCCTGCTTGGCCCTTTCTTTTTTCGGCGGACCTTCTTGACCTTCCTGACCTTGACCGCCTTCTTTTTCTTCTTCTCTTTAGGCTTTGCAGTGGGCATCGTTGTGGTCAAGGAGGTGACTAGTTCCCTTGCTGTATCTGGAGTGAGTCTTCTAAGGTCCTCCTCCGGCAGGGTTTCGCGAAGCTCATCTGGTAGTTCACTAAGAATCTCCTCAACCTCTGGAGAAACACCTGCAGTCTTCCTCGCGGCCTCATCAGATGAAGATGCTGCTGCGGCTTCGGCCACGCCTGGCAATACTATTGGCGTTTCTTCCAATCCTTTGACAAAGTCTGTAACATCAACCTCAATGTCAAATTCCTTTGCTCGCCAATTCAAGTATCTATTAATTGCATCTGAGTCCACATTCATCTTGCTCAATCTTGAGCGAATAGCAGATTCCTGCATGTCAGGAAAGCCAGCGATAAGATCTTCAACATCACTTGAATCGAGTCTTGCCCAAATTGGCCCACTTAGGAGCTTGGAAAGTCCTGCAGCACAATGCGATCTGACCCAAGTATTGATGTCCTGGAGTCCTTTCAGCAGATTGGGAATTGTTCTTGGCTGGTGATAAAATGCTAGTGCCTGGGCAGCTGCAATTCTAACGCTGTCTTCATCATCCGTCATTGCCTTGATTATGTCCGTCACAATAGTCGGGTCGCCAACATCAATAGCTGCTAGAAGAGCCCGCTCCCTCACAACGTCGGAGGCATCAGAAAATGCACTAACTAGCGCCTTTTTCACTCTCTTATCCTTTGAAGCGCGGATTCCGACTTCTTCCGTTTCGAACTCCAGTAGCAGACGTCTTGTATCAGACAAGAGCAATCCTCCGTGGCGCGAATGAATTTATGGAATGAACTAGTTATTTGTATACCTAGTATCCACCCATTAAGTTCGAAGAGCCACGCCTAGTTATTAAATTTGGCAATATGTATACCCTTCTTGTGTGTCCTACAGCGCCTTACCGGATGAGATTTAGGTATGAAACGTTTCCAACGACATATGGGAGCCAGCCATTCACATTCTGATGAATTAGGACCGCATAGAGTCTTACTATTCTCCTTGACGCTCTTGTTGATTCATCTTCTATCCGAAACCATAGGGATTGTTACAGCATCAATGGATGAAGTAACTAGAGGTCTCATCAGCACAGTCCAATTCTTCGGTCTATATCTACTGATGTATTTTGCAGTCATACTTTTCTTACGTTGGGAGCGCGGTGGTGATATAACTAGCCTAGGCTTGCAGACTGACAGCAAAACATTGCATCATCTCATCGTAGGCCTGGTAGCTGGAACGATGGCAGCAGGGCTGGTATATCTCATTGCATTGTTCTTCGGAGGCGACCTCCGACCGGCGATTGATATAACTGGGGATCTTGTAGCAAACGAGGTAGTATTCACAATCCCCGTGGCTCTTTTCGAGGAGATAGTCTATCGCGGCTATCTGTTGACTAGGATGGAGGTAGTAGTCGGGCGTTCAGCTGCCATTCTAGGCAGTTCGCTCTTGTTTGCATTACTCCACTTCGGCTGGTGGCTACCATTGGGTTCCATTCCACTTCATCTGATTCTGATATTTACATTCAACCTATTCCTTGGTGGAGTTGTACTCAGCTACAGCTATTACTGGTCTGGCAATCGGCTCTGGGTTCCAATCGCCTTTCATTATGCTTGGAATATTGTAGCATTCGTAATGTTTCCAGTGTACCCTCTAGAACCTGTGAGCATGGTTGAGATATTTCAGATCGAATGGGGCATTACGACAATCTTTGGCTTTCTATTTGGCTTGTCTCTTATCTGGGTACTTCTGAAAGAAGTTATGAAGAATAAGTGAGGGTCGGAGAAAACCGACCCTGACTACAATGGACTAGCGCTGATTGGACTGCCCTGGGGCCTCGTGGCCCACAATCATTGTCAGGCCGGTTATCCCCCTGACAGATACACTCTCTCCCTTACTGATGGGCGGCCCATCTGTTCTGGCTCTCCAAATGGCTGCACCTGCTTTCACCTTGCCAGTCGGATTGATGTCTGAAATGGCAATGACATCATGCATTTTGTCATACTCAGAGAATTCTGGCCACTTGTCATAGCCCCTAAGGAATATGCCATAGAGCACCATCAATCCCATGACCGTTCCCACCATGAGATAGACAGTAATTGTCCTTGTAGGATCTACAAGCACCGAGAGAAGTATTGCCACCCCGTAGAATGGAAAGAGCTTACATGTCACTTTGGCATCTATGAACCCGCCATCCACGAATCCTCCGCCACCGGTGAATATGGCAAGCATCAAGAAGAAAACTCCAGCAATGACGACAAGCTGGACCATATCAAAGGTGAAACCGGGCGTGAAGAACACCTGCATTGCGAAGAGGATGATAACGATGGGTACAACGACCTGCGCCATGGCTTTTCCACTTGCTGGTTCAACGGCAACCACCATCAGTGTTAGCACAATCGCAACAAGAATCAACCCGACAAATGGGTCAAACAAGACATAACCTATGAGGACGCTGAGTAGTGACATCAGCAATAGCACGACGAAGATCTTAATCCATGCATCCATCCTGTCAACCTCTCAGTTTTGCTTTAGTCTTCATCTGCCATTCCCTTGTTCTTGGGTACCTTAAGCCCACCAGTACCTGCGGACATTGCAGCTGCTGTAGCCGTGGTTACACCCACTTCAGGTATGTTTGTAGGCACCATGATTATCAAGTTCGCATTCTTGGATATCTCTTGCATGATGTTCCAAGTTCTTAGAACAAAGCCAACATTGGATTCCTCATACTTCTTAGCAGCCTTCATCATATTCTCTGCAGCTTCTAGCTCAGCAGTTGCTAATGTGATTCTCGCACGACGCTCTCTCTCAGCTTGAGCCTCTCTGCTCATGGCGTCCTGAAGAGCTGCCGGGATGACAACGTCGCGGATTTCAACGGATGTGACCTTAACACCCCAATGCTCGGTCTTCTCATCAATGAGTTCCTGTAGATGTTCTGCGATTTTATCTCTCTCTGCGAGAAGCTCATCAAGGGTGACTTTACCAGTTGTCTCACGCAACGTAGTCTGAGCGGCAAGTTCTACTGCGACCGTGTATCGTTCAACGCTTAGAATGGCCTTTTCTGGATCAATCACGCGAAAGTACATGACAGCGTCTACAACAACTGGCACGTTGTCCTTCGTTAGAGACCTCTCAGTCTTGAAAGCATAGGTCAATAGCCTGAGCGAAACCTTCATTGCAATCTTGTCAAGTATTGGCGTGACCCATGTTATACCGGGGCCCTTGACGCCCTGGAATTTTCCGAGTCGAAGAATCGCAATGCGTTCCCATTCTCTGAGGACCTTGATTCCACTAGCGATAAACATCAAGATGAAGAGGAACACAAATCCGAAGATGAGGACCGTTCCCCAATATGGATCAATAAACTGCAATCTCTTATTTCTCCTGTCGTAGTCCAAGCATATGGCTTGGACGAAACGGATGTGAAACCCCCGTTCTGTGTTTCAATTCACGGGAACGCATATGAAGCTTCGTCTCGGTGCCAATGCTCTCATATGCATCCGAATCCTGATTTCCAAAAACCACTATGAGTTCTCAATTTCCTCATGTGTAAGTTCCCTTTGCTCTACCCTGTCCCAAGGTGATGTTGGAAGTTCAAGACCGGTTTGGACAATTGCCTCTTCTATTGCTATCATTGCGACAGTAAGTACGATTGCAGCAACAATCCTTTCCGCAGGATAAACGACAGCTAGTGAAACAAAGACAGGGACCAACGTAGCTGCAGGCACGCCCAGCACATACGTATACCAGTATACAGCCAAGGAAGATCCAACAATATGGTCTGATAGAAGTGCGATGAAGCTGAAGAGGAGAATAGCAAAGGGCATTAGCAATGCATTCCTGCCCTTTTCAAAGGTTGTCGCCTCTGAAAGCTTGTTCAAAAGACTGGGTATCAGTAGTATTGCAATAAGCACCAATGTAACAATATGTAGCCAGATAAAGACGAATGCTTCAATACCTATTGGACTCAACACGTATCCTATGATAGCAATTAGGAATAGGATGAAGAGCTCCTTTGAACGTCCAGTTCGAAGTGATCCTGCTGCAAAGGCTCCAAATGTAGGAGCGAATATCGGAATAATGGGTCCCAAGTCACCTCCCAGATTGAAGATACCTGCTCCAATGAATGAGCCAATACAGGCCGCTATTGAGCCGTAGAATGGACCAAGCAGGAATCCAACAATTGGTGCAGATACCATCCCCCAAGTCAAAAATCCGCCTCCCATTCCTAGAACAGAATAGGGGATGAATGTTAAGACAAGATGAAATGCTGCGAAAATTCCAGTAAGCGCCCACGGATAGGCTGCTGATTTTGCGAAGCCAGACAATGCATAACCTCCTCAATTAGTGTAGTTCAGTAAACTACATAGGCAGTTTTGTACATTAAATCGCTGCCCTAAACGAGTATATGAACATGTTGGAGACAAGTGAAATGGTGTCAAAGGAGAATCTCTGGCCTTATGTCATGTTCTTACCGGAGGACCTGGAACGCAAACAGATGTTCATCAAGAAAGTGCTTGCTTCAAAAGTTGCATCTGGAGTGCTTGGATCATTCGACGAGAATGGCAGAGCTTTGCAGCGCGATCTTGTACAGAACCTGCCCTATTCAAACAAGAGCATACTTTCCTACCTGAATGTGCTCAAGGAGTTTGGTCTCATTACTACAGGTTCTTCTGTCGAAGGCGGAAAGCGTGTTGTCTTCCATACGTTGACTAAGAATGGATGGGGTGTCGCGCGTCTATTCTCCGTTAGTCTTCCATCTGATCTTGGTGATCTTACTGCATCCCTACTTGAGGACTATCTCTCGAGTCTTGTTTCTCTATATCGTGAACGCGGCCTTGATTCATCTGCAATATTCGATGTGTTTGCCCGTGCACGAGCCACGGCTATCCTCCAAGGCTCACACGTCTACAAGAAACCAGATTACGTCTTGTTTGGCGCTTCTGCATATTTTACGAAAATCAGCTGCCCGAAGATACCTGCTGTTGGGGGAGAGATGGGTTGTAGTGTTCCTCGTCGCGAACCTGGAGGTCCAACCATAGAGCTCGCTATCACCCTTGCGAATGCAGGGTTACCCGTTACCTTGGTTTCCTCTGTTGGCAATGATCAAAATGGATGGTCTGTGATATCGAATCTTGTAAGCCAAAATGTGGATGTATCTCACTTTGTGGTCGAGGATGAAAAGCACACAAACGAAACTATCATCGTTGACGAAGATGAAGGTACTCGGACTATGGTTGGTATTGGAGAAATGTCTGCTCTCTCCTTGACTTCTCCTTCTCAAGTACCTTGGGATGTCATTAGCAGTGCGAAGGTGGTCTATCTAGGCGAGGTATTCCTTGAGGTTGCAGTTTCAATTGCAGCCTATGCCAAATCCAATAGGGTGCCCACAGTGTATAGATGCTCGCCACATTTCTGGAAGCGAGGTATACATGAAATCGAGCCCGTTCTAAGTCAGACCGAGGTATTGGTGGTTTCGAACCGCGAATGGAATGAAATCAAGAATCAACTAGGATCGAATCCCATTCCCGCTCTACAGAGTGTGACGGATGCAGCTCTGATTGTGATGCAAGACAAGGACGCCTTCAAGGTCTTCACCGATAGAGCCTCTAAGCCCATTTGGCATGTTCGCGAGTACTCAACCGAGGATATCACCGAATGGTTCATGGCGAAATTTCTACAATCATTGGTAAAAGGAGCAAATGTACCAGGGGCTTTCGCCGCTGCGATGAAGCATGAGCAGAAACAGATGAAGAAATCTTAGCTGCTGGATGATGCAGCAATCCAGAAAAACAGGCCACCCAGAATCCATACGAACAATCCAGCACCTAGTACTATGCCCAGAGTTGCACCCATGGTCGATGATCCCAGATTGACATGGACATTGGTAAACTGCTTGAATCCACCCACATACTTAGTCTCATAACTACAATGGAACTCTCTGTCTGTGATAGCGCCACAAATCTCGCAAACGAATCTATTCTGGGCAACCGCGCCAATCAGACTATCGAGGTTGCATCCTATGAACCCTGTAAGGATGGATAATGGGATTATGAACATGAACTGAGCGGCATTAGCGACTGGGACAGAGCCCCACTCTGGTCCAGAGGAAGTCAGCGCAAAGGCAACAGCGATTATTCCTATTGCCAAACCTGCAGCAGCAGCTACAATCTCACCCAAAAGCGACACTGCTCCAATGGTTCCTCTTGGGACTTTTCTCCTCAAATTGGTGATGAGTCTTGGCTTGGTCTTGCTGAACACGCCTATTTCTGAAGCCAATGTGTCGGCTGCAGTTGTTGCAACAGCTCCAACGAAACCTCCAAACATCCAGAAGGGATCGATTCCCAGAGATGGATATGTCCTTGCAATATACCATGCAGCCGAGAAGATCAATGGAATTATACCACTAGCAAGTACATTCCTATACGACCTCTTGCCCTTTCCCTCTTGAGCGAGTCCTTGCTTCGCCTTGGCTTTGTATTTGTACTTGGTAGCTAGGCCAGAAGTCAAGAAGAAGAACAGCAGAATGGTGAACGCAGGTGGGCCTCCAGTATACCAGACTGCAAAACCCACTACAAAGGCGCTAATCATTCCAGAGATGTCAAGGAATCCTGCCTTGTATGCGAGAACGCCCACCAGTGCCATCACAAGAAGCCCGGATACTACCGGGTGGGTCAATAGTTCCTGCATCAGCTTCACATCCGCAATTCGTTACATCAGTCATTCATTCACTTGTTGACTTCGGCAATCTCCATGTTAATACAGTTCTATGACCATATACCAGCTTTCAGCAAATTGCTCCGATTACCAAAAGGCGGCCGTGCTGTCCCTATTATACCTTTGCAAACTGAACAGACAAATGTCGAACTTTGCATCGTTTTTCTTCTAGTATTGTTTTACAGCCCTAGAAGTGTTAGACACATGTATGATATTTCCAAATAGTCAATCAGTACACGGTGAATTGCTTTCGATCCTGTCGAACGACTCTGTCTGGGAGTGTCTTTCCATCCTGAGTGATAACAGCATCCAAGTAGAACCCAGTAACCATGTCAACAGGAGGCGTAGTCCACTGGAACCTGATCTCCTCTTCACCTGCATCTACATCAGAAAGAGAAGCTTTGAACTGCTTCACTATTTCCCTTCTAGACATAACCCTGAGAATTATCCCGAGGTCTCTCATTCCTTTTTTCAGCCCACATATTTTGGCTCCTAAGTCCACCTTTGTAAGCCTCGCCACAAGTCCGGGTATATCCTCGCCTGATTTCTTTCGAATCCAGAAATCGACATCAAACACAGGGTTTTCAATAGCCTTGACCTTAAACCGCTCCTTTCTCTCCATGGTGAGTCTGCCGCACTTCACGATGGCCTTTAGATGCGCAGTACTCATCTCAGCACTGAGTGGCACTCGCAGCTTCATTGGCAAAATCTTACTCTGACCTGGCTCCAAGGTTCGAGAACTCTTAAGCAGTTGGTCAGTCCCTCCTATGGACTCCAATTCTATTCTAATATCATACTTCAGTTTCTTGCCTGTGATATTAGTCACATGAAGGACCGGTCTGATTTCCTCGTCTGGCAATACAAACGCTGGGACTCCTGCGAAGCTCACGCCTGCAATTTGCCCTTCAGGACCATCGGATAGGGCTATCTCAGTAGATCTCTGATCGATGACTGTGCCATCATATGTCAGTTTTGCTGTGAGAGTTACACTCGACGGTTTCTTCTTCCCCTTTGACTCAGGAATTACTACGGGACCAAATGACAGGGAGAGATTCTTGCTTTGCTTTACCCCTTGCTCAAGAATTACTTGCTCATTCTCATCCGGGAACTTCAGCGAAATAGTCAATCCAGCAGGTCCACCCAGTTCTGTGTTGCGTCGAACCCTCAACCATCCAGCAATCTTACCTCCTATGTGGGCTGTCTCTGGAGCTCGCAGCGAGTCGATATTTAGCATGACTCCGAGGCGATCAATTCTGAATCGGGCAGATTCTGCGGACGTAGCCTCTTTTCCCTTGTCCACCAATGAGGAAACAATCACGCCTGCACGATGCGACAAATCTTCAGATTCGATTGGAGGCACTCTCCATGTGAATCTCACAGGGGCCTCAGTAACCTCCTTAATGCCAAATCGAGCAATTTCGAGGTGCTCGCCTGAATCTGACCAAAACTCTACAATAAGAAATGCGGATTTGCTCATCGAATGCTTTTTTGACGCGAGCTCAATCTCACCAACAATCAAATCTCCGGGATAATATACTCCCTTAATGTCTGCATCAAATAGAAGTTGCGGACCTTTTCTGGCAAATCCAATATAGAATGGCTTTGACATTACTGAGGTGATTAGCTCTTCTTCAGCATCCACAAGATTGAGTCTCAGTATGCATCGTTCAACGCCATGTGACGCATCAGTCGGTACTATGAGGTCTGGAAGGCTTGTCTGGTCAAACAGCAGTGTGTCTAGGCTCTCGATTCGAAGCTTGTCCGTTACTATAGCCAGAACTCGCTCCTTGCGAGGAGCAATTACGGCTATATCTACTATAACATCAGTTGCTTCTGGGAAATTGGTTTCAATGTCTCCTTCGTAGAGAACGGGTGTCTTCCCATCAGAGAATTGTGTTGTGGTGCCAGGTCTGATATTCGCCTTCATCCAGTATGTGGTCAATGTCCCAGTCAGGTGAATCTGCTTCCCGGCAAGAGTGATTGTCACTATAATGTTGTATGCAGTAACATCCTTGGCAGTCTGGAAAGCAATTCGTTCGGAATGAATTTCTCCTGAGCTAATCTCCGGGACCGTGCGTATCCCATCGTGGACCATATTTCTATCTGAGTCTTCTATAGCGAAATCCACTCCAAGGTTAAGGAGAGGCCGTTCACCTGTATTCCTTAGGGAAACAACGAATTCAGCTTCCTGTCCTGCAAAGAGCTGTTCTACGTCTGTTAGAATCTCTGGCTCGAGACCTGTCCACCAGCACAACCATGTAGGTAATTTTGGTGTGCCTTCAAGTGGATCATACACCCAGTTAGTACAGCATTCTCTCGTGATGTCAGCCAGGCTCCTCAGCAGGACTACCATGTTCATCTCTGATTTTGCGTAAACATCCAACTGGAAGTCGGCCCCAGTGGTTCTTGGTGGTACAATTTCGCTTCCAAACACCGAAATAAGAATTGGCTGCATAAATGGATTATCAACAATATCTAGCTCCTCCAACTCATCTCGAATCAGATAGAGCATTGATACTACGGCATCGCCCATGAAGCGGTTCCTTTTTCTATCCTCAATAGCACCTTCATCATCCACCATGTAGTTGTAGACGTGCATGAACTCGGGATTATCGGTTTCAGTGCCTGGTCGAAATGGACCCCACAGCCCCGCAGAAACAGATGATTCACGGTTGGCCGCAAGTGATTTCGCCCCAGCATTGGGTATTCTCTCTCCCTGTTCCACCATTCTCTTAGCCTTTAGGGCAAGAGCTTGAAGTATTAATGCAATGCCAATCCTCCTTGGTATTGACAATTGTGTGTCAAAGACTCGCAGCTCAACTGTTCCTAGCCTATGAAACGGATACATATCCACCATTCTAGAATAGCTACGATTCACATGCCTAGCAAAGGCTTCCTTGTCAGGTTGTACCATATATGGAATCAGTTCAAACTCATTTGTGGGCCCGAGTTGAGTCGTATTCCTAACGAGTCTAATTGACCTCTTACATCTTGGTGCTCTTATCCGCCCCTCATCATCAATTTCCACAACATCAGTCGGTTTCTTATTCTCAAATGGAGAATTGACGGAGAGAGCAATGAGATGTGGGATGAAGTTTCGAAGCATATTGTATACGGCAAGTCTCACCTTGTTATCCACGTTTGGCCCCAGAATATGATGGTGCTCTCCGAAGGAGAGATTCTTGAGATATTCCTGAGCAGGATTCAAGCCAGTCGATATCAGAATTGCTCTAGCTTCTTTGGGGATCGACTCATAGGAGATGGCAATGAGTGTTTGCATCCACCATGCCAGTTCTTCAATCGAAGTACACGGGGGAGTCGCAATCTCTAGTATCCAAGTCAGACTCGTGACATTGGGATCATGACCAAGAAGCGTAAATTCAGCGGGCTCTCCCTTTGGATTATCGTATACAACCACAACCCTTGAGCCACGTTCTCCTTCCTCTGTCTGACTGGAATGCTTATACTTCCTTCTCACAGATTCTACTCGAGCTGTGTGGATTCTCTTATCAAGTAACGCCTTGGCATTTGAGATTAGCTTGTCAAAGATGGTGAGTATATCTTCACCTCGAATCCATGAACCATCCTTTTTGATGACCTGAAGCTCCACCTCAATACCATGGACAAAAGGCAGGTGTGTCTCACTTTCTCTAGGATCCGTATCTGTCATGAGATTGCACCTGAAATGATGACAACATATCCAGCATTGCTAATATTGTCGCCTTGTCCGTAGCAGCGCTATGAGAGAAGGTTAGCTGAACAACAAGTAGTGACTTCGATTTAGAGAAATCCTGTATTATTTCATAAATCATTGGTCCTCCGCCGTATTGGCCTGAGTCTTCAATAATTGTAAGTCCGAGTTTCTTAAGATTCTTTGTCAACTTCTTCAAGCTGTCTTCCGACCCAGAGATATATCGTTTGCCAATAATAACAGTCTTGTCTTTTTCCAAGTCTTCGAACATATAGTCCCATCGTATAACTAGCAGAAAACTGGGCTTAAGGATGGCCTCTCTTCTGTTCCATATCTCTCTCTTAAGCATCATTATAACACGATTGCAGGTGCTTATCGATTCCTCCGGGTCGTCCGCTTCAATTATCGAGGGCATCTTTACATCTCTTGCTCTTGCATCATCAAGGATCGGTTTCATGGGGTCTCCTTCAACAAGTGCAGTAGGGAAACAGACCACGCCTGTGGACGCTCCAAGAACATAGATTCCGCTCTTCGCGAAGTCAATCGCCCCGAGCTCGTTCTCTAGCGGTTCCAATTCCTTGCTAAGGTCAGCAACCTTTCTCAAAACTTTTCGAAGCACTTCAATAGTTCTATCCAATTCGTCAGATATTCTTACCGTCACAAGTGCTACCTTCACGGGAATTCGACAGCTCTCATGTCTTTGCCCTGTGTTACAAGAGGCCTATGATTTGTTATTATCTTTGCTGCCCATATCTAAGTCATAGTAGTCTAATCCACCAACGAGTAAGAGTCTGTAGCCTCTCATAGATTATTCACCGGGAATTCAGCGTTTTGCCATCTTTGCTAGTCGCCTTCCTAATCTTCAATTCTCTGACACGAGGTTTAGCACGCGCTCAGTTTTTTCGCTGATTTCACGAAGACGATACCAAACAGAATCTCGTCCTCTTCTCTCAGAGAGGTATTGTATCAAAATCCCATAGTCGAAGTCTATAATGTCTCTTAACAGAAGCAAGGCCTCGGCACTATCGAAATGCGACTCATTTACTCTACCATCACGAACCCTTCTCGCCAAAGGAAATAATGCCTTCTCGGCAGCATCAAGTTTGATTATCGCAGTTCTATAGTTTCCTTCTGAATTCTTTAATACGATTCCACCAAAAATCCCCGTGATAGCTGTGCGAGATGAAGCTTTCCCTATATCATCAAGAGCGTCCATCGCTTCTTGAAAGCACCCAAGAGCATCTGAGAGGCAAATCCTGATTGCTTTGAGGAACTTGGATTTGTCAGATGTGTCTTCTCCCATTTCATCTCCTCCAGGAGTAGCTTCTTGGTCGCATATTTGTTTTGGGCATCGATTATGGCTTGGATGCTATCTGCGATTTGGGTAGTCTAGAAGGAAGGAGCGTCGCCCAGCTCACCAGCAAAGTGGCAGGCAACAAAATGGCCACCTCCCATATCTCTTTCTTCTGGCAACTCACGCACACATATCTCCTGTGCATAAGGACATCTGGGATGAAACCTACAGCCAGGAGGAACATTAATGGGACTTGGCGGTTCGCCCTTCAGTGATTCAACTCGCCGTTTCACTGTAGGGTCGCCAGAGGGCACTGCTGAGATGAGCGCTCGAGTGTATGGGTGATATGGATTAAAGGCGACCTCATGAGCAGGTCCAATCTCCATGACTTTTCCGAGATACATGATCCCAATTCTATCAGCAATGTATGTGGCAACAGCTAAGTCGTGTGTGATGAATAAGTAGGTCAGAGCAAATTCCTCCCTGATATCGAGCAGAAGGTTCAGGATATCTGCTCGGATAGACACATCAAGCATTGATACCGGCTCATCCGCTACCATGAACTCTGGATGGAGGATGAGTGC
>JBHLQS010000067.1:0-14293 GCA_048883405.1 Candidatus Thorarchaeota archaeon | reverse complement strand
CACCACGGGCAGAAGGACAATGACGCCCAGGGAATAGCTTCTGAGGAAGTCCATGGTGAGAACCGTGGTTCCAGCTAGGACGACCAGGAACATGAAGAATTTCATGCGGATTGACGAACTCAGATTCTCAACGAGGTCCACACATTCTTGCTCTACGACTATTGGCGGCGTACCTAGGACAGCCATCTCATGCAAACGCGAGAGTCCTTTGCTGATTTCTCTATACAGATTCACCACGACAATGACAATTGAGGAGATGTACGCGGCGAATATTGTCATCATTATGGTTGGTATTTGGAGTTCGCCCAAGTGAAACACATTTTCCAATACATAGAATTTCAGCCACTCTATGTTTCTCCCCCAGTCGAATATCTGTGCGATTACGATTGGGACGAAAATCAAATGCCAGAGCCCAAGCATCATCCTTCTTCTGCTTATGCTCTGAGTAGCCAGAATCGAGGAGGATGCATCTCGGTAGAGCCAAATCCCATATAGTATCAGTGAGATTCCTAGTACCAATATGCTCTCAGCGACAGCTAAGCCATACTCTCCCGCCCCTGCTAATACATAAGAATGGAATATTGTCAGACCAGCAAGAGCTACGACTCCTCCATATAGATAGTCAAGTTTCCGCAAGCCTCGAAGGAGGTTTTCCTGGGATCCCCTTGTGATTGATAGGCCTGATGAGATTCTGAAGTAGACTAGGAGGCCTATGAAGCTAATAAAGAACGAGATTATGAAGAGCGGTCCAAATGACTCAACTGTGAGTGCTATTTGAGGAACGGCTACAATGACTGGAACTTTATCTGCCGCTTGCCCAATATATAGAACACACATGTTCCCTTCTGCCACGATAGTAATGTTCTCATCACCATACCCATGAGACGCTACCACATATGATACGAAGTAGACTCCGCTTTGTGAGGTTTCTTCAGCCTGCTTTGTGATATGCTGAAATGTTACAGTGATATCCAAGTTAGAAACAGGATTCCCATATTGGTCTGTCACATCCAGGGTGATGTTAAGCAGATCTCCTTGTTGAGGCACTTCTGGTAGGAATTCAACATGGAATTCTAATTCTGCGAGAACCCCTACGATTCCTCTTACTGAGGAATCTTGAGCTAGGTAGACGTGGCTAAACATCAGCGTGTAGTTATAATTCCCAGCGGCCCAACCTGCAGTCGATACAACTCTCGTATAGGTTCCATTGCCATGGTCTGCTAGGACGAAGAACGAATCGTGAATGAGAACTGAAACAGATCCTCCGTCCATCACATTGTCAAGCATGTCCCTCAGATCTGCTTTGAAGATTATGGAGTCTTTTCCTTGCACGAAAGTTGAATTCGCAATCGGTGACAGCACAGTGGCGTTCACTTGGCTCTTTACAGCAATCAGAAGAGTAGTAGAGCTCGTAGGAATATGTGGACCAGAGATTGTGACGTTGAGGACATACGAACTGGGAACCAACTGTGGCATGAGAGTCCAGATGAGTTTGAAGTAGTCAGAAGTTCCTGATAGGCTATATTGCCCCCCAAAGTCGAGGATATAGTCATAATCGCCTATTGGGTTGCCGTACTGATCTTCTACTGCAATTATAAATGTGGCATTCTCATAATTCAATATGACTAAGGGGTCAGTGTCTACCCTGACAATAGCGTCTCCTATTATGCCGAAGCTTCGAGTTAGCTGTTGTGTTTCCATGAATTCTCCGGAAACTGTTATCTGTGCACTGTATTCACCTAGCGGAAGGGCCGATGTTGCGATATTGATTTCATAAATGCCTATACTTGTTTCCGTGAGCGGGTACGTTGTGCCATGCAGATAGAGGGTCACGGTGGCACCTGTGATGTACGAAGTCGCATTGTCTCGCACGCGAACAGTGAAGTTGATGGTGTCCCCCTGCGCGAATGTCGAACCTGGTGTTGGTTGCATGATCTGTGCAGCAACAATTCCTTGCACGCCTATGCTCACATTGTGAGTAGTCCTTAGAATCAGGACACTCTGGACAGTCAGGTTGAGCCAATAGCTTCCTGGTATGAAGCTTGGATCCACCTCCCATGAAATCTTGTGAGTCAGTGAAATCCCGGATTTGTTATAGACACCTGCGAAGTCAAGATAGTAATCAAAGCCAGTCAGTGGGTTTCCATACGTATCGGTGATTGTGAAATCAAATGTCACATTGTACTGGTTCAGAACTGGACTGGGTGTGATAGACAGGTCCACACTGGCATAGCCCTTAACGTACAATTCCATAGAGAGCGACTGTGACAATAGGTAGTCGTGCGTTATTCCGATTGTCACATTGTATTGCCCTAGAGGAAGTCCCACAGTTGGTATATCTCGAGAATAGACTCCAGCAGCTCCTTCCGTCAAAGCGTATATGCTCCCACGGATTGTAGCGGTCACATACGCCCCTGAGATGGAATAGCCTGCCAAATCGTCCAGCACAACTGTGAAGTTCATCTGTTCGCCCTGGAGGTATGTTGACTGATTCACAGGAGAGGGTACGCTCGACAGAGGGTTTCCAATAACATCTACCCAGACTACGTATTCGGTCAGTGATAGAAATGGACCGGTTATTGTCATATTCAGTGGATACGCACCTGGGTAAACATCTGGCTGGAAGTCCCAGAAAACCTGATAGTAATATGATGTGCCTGAGTTAGCAAAAGCGCCAGCGAAGAGGAAGTTGTAATCAAATTCATACAGCGGGTTTCCATAGATGTCAACGACCGCGAACTCAAAAGTAGCATTCTGATGGTTGAATAGTGAATCTGGAACATAGACATCAATAACAGCTTGTCCGTTGACGGTCAAATCAAGATATACATCGTTTGGGAACAGGTAGGTATGCTCAACTAGAATCAGTAGTGTGTAATTCGCCGGTGCATAGCCTGTGGTGTCCAAATCGACCCAATATGTGCCATCGCCCCCTGGTGTAAATAGGAGGCTTTCAGGGCTCAACATCGTTACTGTCGCATCAACCACTGGGACATCTTGCCAGTCCATTACGGTGACACTCAACCAAGTCAAATCCCCTTGGTTCAATACCCATCCCATCGAAGATTCTACAACATTGTATGCAGCTGAATAGACAAACAAATCGTGAGCATCAGCCCTTGGCTCTCCAAAGGTTGCTCCGACATACACAATGAAGCTATGATGACCAATACCTAATGAAGCATTCAATTCCACTCTGAATTCTGCTCCTTCAATATGTGTGGCAGTATGATTGTTACCATTGAGCTCAACTTCAACCCATGCTCCTTCGGGCCTAACACCATACGAGTCATAGACAAAGATGGAGACAGTAAAGTTCTGGCCTCCTTCGACTTCGGATTCATAAGCAACAGCGGGTGCGAGAGTTCCAGTCACCGCCATGTGATACTGGCCAAACTCTCTTCCTTCAACGTATGGATGCTGGATGAAGATGTCTGCTGTGTAGTTTCCAACTGGCATTGCAGCAATGCTATCCAGCAGATATTTACCCGGTAGAGGTTCTAGTAGTGTGAATTCAGTTACGCCAAAGTCTACTGAAACAGTCGCACCTTCAATCGGGTTTCCGTATGAGTCGGTGATATTGAGCCACGTTGTAAAGAACTGATCCTGCAGTGTCTGTGCAGGAGAGTTTCGAAGGATTGTCAGATTATAGGCTAAGACCGATATGGGCCTTGAATGACTTGTCCCGGTGGTTGCATATTCATGGTCGGCATAGGCGAAGACGGTATGACTGCCTGGAGCAAGTGTTATCCCTGAAATTGAAGTATAATATGAGCCTTCTACATAAAATGCAGTATAGTTTGCACCATCAAGCGTGACATTAACATCCGCATCTGTCACCTTAGCGCCAAGACTGTCTGTTACAGTTATGTTAATGGCAAGATCTCCTCCCTGCATCACTTCTGACCCCGTGAAGAGCGATATGCTCAGGGGCGACTCGACTCTCAAAGCACTCTTGAAATCCTGGACCATACCAATGTAGTAATCGTGGCTGACAAACAGAGTCAAGTTTACCATCCCCATTGGCCAGTTGGGAGCAACGGTTGTAGTGTACAGTTCTGTAAACTCATCATAGACCATTCCAATTGTCTGCTCTGCAGTGCCTCCCCCGAATGGATATGAAGCTACAAGTGATGCTGAAGCATCTTCCACTGGTTCACCATACACATTCTGAACTGTTGCATTTGCCCATAGACTACTCCCCTGAATAGTCATATTCGACTCAATTTCGAAATTGACATCAAGCATATAGAGCAGGTCAATGTCACGGATTATTGCTAGACTATTCCGAGCCTTGAAGATTGGGAATGCCAGTATGTCTTCTCCCTCACCCACATCAACATCGCCAATGGAGGCCATATTGAAGGCAGTGCCTGTATTTGCTCTGTAGTCAATTCTGCCATCAAAACTGATCGCGGTGAGGAGGTCATCCGACGTTGAGATGACAAACTCCAATTCGCCATCTCCATCGAAGTCGAGTACTATTTCACTTCTGGGTACTGCCTCACTAACATACACTGACCATGATTGGACAGCTGCAGAGGATAGCTCATAGAGCGACGCATTTCCGCTATCATCGAGATATGATAACTCATCAACCCCGTCTTCATCAATGTCATAGGGAAGTGTCACTCCAATATGTTGACCCGTAAAGGTGTAGCTGGGCCAATCACCTACGTGGATGGTGTTCTCGTCAACCAGACATACATAATTCGTTGGCACATCTATAAGCCAACTCCGATAGGCTAGCATCAGCTGTGCACTTGAGTGTGTAGAATTCGTGTAAACCTGAATACTGAATGGTTCATCGTAAAACGTTGAGCCTGGAGATGTGTAGTTGAGTGTCTTTAGGTATGTCACATTGTTGAGATGATAGAAGTCGAGTTCGTTGTTATATTCGCTGTCATATTTCAATATGGCAAGCTGAGGATCTGTGCCAAACATGTTGACTGACACATAATCCACGACATAGGAGGTTTCCTTCAGACCTACTTCAGACCATGAAGTAAAGCCGCTATCTGCTCTAATGAGGAAGAAGCCAGTACTATTTTGACCGACAAATGCCAGTTCATCAATAGCATCTCCATCATCGTCTACAATGATCATCGCATGGTCATATAGTGCGGGATAGAGATTGTAGGTGGCATTCCTCCAAGACGCGAAAGTGGCACCACTAAACGCCCATATTCTGGTATGGGTATAATTGCTGCTGATGAGGATTGGGTCCAATACGTTGTCACCATCGAACATTCCAGTGTATACTTCGAATGCCTCATCTGTCCCAGTAGTTGCAGTCAATGTGAACTCTCCAAGATTATTGAAATCTGTGTCGAAGACTCTCAGTTTCGTGCTCCTCAGTTCGGAGTCCGAAACGACAGTATAGATGCGGTCTTCACCAAGAGAGCTATTCCCCAAAGCCAAGATATGTCTCTGTGCCTGATCAAATGTAACGTTGTATTGTGCTCCGGATGCAAGATGTCCTTCAACCTTCATTGTATATGGATTCGTGGAATTGCCATATGAGTAGGTATTCAGATATGGGTCCACAACTTCAATGTAGTATTCATAGTTGCCTGGCTGCAGGTCAGTTTGGAAGAAGATGTATTTCCCATTTTGAGCCTCTGTCATCTCATTGACCTGATACCCTGGGACCATGAGATCGACGGGACGGATGTAGACCAATGCTTCTTGCACGTACATCTCGTCTGTAGCGGTTAATTCCACCTTTAAGTACGGGTCATAGATAGTTGGATGCGTTGGATAAAGTGGGTCTAATGTCACCTGCGGAGGGTCTGTATCACTGAGAAGGACGTTGATTTGTCCATAGTGGGCCACTACATCATCTCTACCGTCTCCGTTGATATCGTAGGCAAGAATCTGTTGAAAGGGCGCAGGTAGTCTTGGGTCCTCATAGCCCGTTTCACCATTGGAGCCCCTATACAAAGCAAACTGCCCTCTCTCTCCCTCTATTGCGATGTCAGAGTGTGAGTCTGAATCGAGAAGCCCTACCGCGAATGCTCTCGAAGACATACTGATGCATGCTTCAGCTGATGTTCTCATGAGCTTTCCATCTGCGCCATTGACTGTGAGCATACTGAAGTACTGCGAAGGGACGACCACCAAATCCTCTTGAGAGTCCATGTTGAAGTAGCCCGCCTTCACGTAGGAATCTCCAAAGTACTTGTCATCTCTAAGCTCGAATCTTGGTGTCAGGTTCCCATGGAATCCGACCAGAACACTCTCCATAGGTTGATGATCAAACATCGTCACTGCAAGATTATCGAAGTTCCCCTCATGATGGAATGAAACAATGTCAAAACCACGAATCATTTGAAGTGACGTGACATTATCTAGCGGAAATCCATCTCCAGATACAGTCTGAACATGTGTCCTTTCCATTCCGGATCCAAAGTCACTGACATATAGAACAGCAATCTCGCTCCCTGGGTCGAGTGCAAAGTCGCCTACAACAGTCTTTACAAGTTCATCCGTACCGGTATTAGGTACAGTGAAACCTCCCATGAAAGCGCCGCTATTTAGATCCTTCATGATGACCCTAATCTTGTCGTAGACTGCCACGTCAATAGAGGCGTCACCATTGAAGTCCCCAACAACGATTCCTTGGGGATCTGGCACTCCGTCATAGTTATACTCCGTTGCTGAGCCTCCACCATCAAAATCAACAACAACGAGGTTCATGTTCGTCATGTTGAACTTCATGAACAAGAACTCAGTATAGCCATCAAGGTCCACATCTGCCCCAATCAGTGTGCGGAAGATTGGGTCTCCTAGTCCTATGTTCACTGATGCATCGACTGAGTTAACTGGGTCCTTGAAGCGAAGTGTATCATTGAAGATCCACGTCACACCCCGTCCATGTGTAGTGTTGCCTGCTGCCACTGTTTCGACGAAGTAGGGTAGATTAATCCTAATCAGATTTGCCGCGGGCTCATATCGCTCGTCTATTCCCCTGTCTGTATCTGAAAAGGGCTGAATAGTGACATTCGTGGAGCACAAAGGCACCATTAGAAGAATAACTGCAAGAAGGGGTATTCCCATCCTCAACAATTCTCTTTGACCCGCTGTTAATTGTCTTGCAGTGGGTCTGCGGCCGTTTATTACACGGTTTGAATTCATCCTAATCACGTCGAATAGACCAGCGATTCATTCGGGACACCATGCGGTACATGTTCTATCCCGAAATGTGGCGTTTCAGGTGTCAATACATGAGTCTGAGTTAATTTGAGGATTTGTAGCACATAGGCCGTCGATAAATTGAGATAGTTATCGCAATTCGGACATCATATACAAAATCGGAATTATAATGCCCAATGGATCATTTTGAACAATCTTAAAGCGTATTTTTCAATTTAGGATGTTATAAAATTCCTTTTCTCTCCTATTTCTGTAGCGTGAAGAATTGTCATTATATATGCTCAAGAGAAGGTTGTTCCGGTGAAGCAATCGGGATTTCAAGACGCACGCCCCCAAGATTCTATCACACCTCCATTACCTCCATTTAGCAAAGTCCCTCCGAAAGTTGAGGAGCTGATAATATGGGCCTTTGGAAAGGCGACTACTGAGTTCGAGGCCACACTCTACAGGAAATTCCATCTTCTTTCTGAAGACATCGTTGTCGGAATAAAGGAGTTCAGATGGCACCTCCAGAACATGGAAGAGCGAGGCCTCTTGATTTCAAGCATGATGAAAGGCGAACCATCTTGGAGCAGGCTCAAGTAAACTGACAATTATTCGCAAACAGTGAGCGGTGTTGAATCACACCGCTCTTGTACTTTTATTGATAACTTGGAATTTTGAAAGCAGGGTTTCTTCCATCTACATATCGTAGCATTAATCTACTATTCCACGAACATAGTTTCGTTATGACCTGTGACACATGCGGCACAATTGAACGGTACGGGAAACGAGTTCCCTCAGGCCGCATGCTGTGCATTGATTGTTGGAGGCTAAAAGGGGTCAAACCCAAGAAATCCAGAGAAAAAGAAGATGATGAGAACGAGCAGGAATCATCTTAGAAGCGGATTATCCAGTCAAAGATAAAAGGAACCCTTTTTTGACCGACCTTGAGCATCATCGGCGTCTTACACAAGGTGAGAAGTCTTGACGGAGGCACAAGTAGAAGACAAGAGGATCACCCTCGCAGAAGCAGCGAAAATGGTCCCCAATGGGTCGGAGCTTTTCTGGGGTGGTTTTGGCTTTCAGAGAGCACCTATTGCTTTTGCACATGAGTTGACTAGACAGAAAAAGCGAAACCTCAACATCCAGACCTGCGGCTCAGAGGTCGACCTTGAAATAATGTGTGGCGCAGGAGTCGCAGACAAGTTCGAGATTGCGTTCACTGCCATTGAAGCCCTAGGATTGTCGAACAATGCCAGGCGACGAGTTGCAGAAGGTAGATTGCAGATCGAGGACTATAGTAATCTGGCAATGGCCATGAGGTTTCTGGGCGGCTCACTCAATGTGCCATTCATGCCCATTAGAAGCTTGATGGGAACGGACATGGCAAATCTGGCTCGGTTCAAGGGCGACAAGAAGCTGAAGATTATAGACTGTCCGTTCACTGGCGAAAAGATCTGCCTAGTTCCTTCAGTTCAGCCCGACTTCAGCATTGTTCATGTGCAGCGGGTGGACATGACAGGCAACGCTCAGATTGACGGTATCGTTGGAGAAGACATCGAGGGGTCAAGATGCGGAAAGAAGCTCATTGTTCTTGCTGAGGAGCTCATAGATGAAGAGGTGATACGCACGAATCCTGACCAGACAAATATTCCCGCCATGTATGTTGACCATGTTGTGATTTTGCCTTACACTGCTCACCCAATGATGTGCCACAACTACTATGACTATGACCTCGAACACTTGCAGATGTTCCACAAACTAACAAGGACCGAAGAGGGGTGGCAGGAGTACTTGGATACATACATTCTAGGTGTTGAGAACCACGCTGAGTATCTTGAGAAGATAGGATGGGAGAACTTGAACAAGCTGAAGGCAAAGAAGCCTTGGGGCTATTAGGAGGGAGTCTGATGGTTGAATACAGCAAGATAGAGTTCTTGGTCGCGTGTGCATCAAGTCATGTAAGAGATGGTGAGGCAGTCTTTGGTGGTACTGGAATGCCTCTATTGGCAGCCCTGCTAGCAAAGGAGACTCATGCTCCAAATACTAACCTGATCTCTGAGGCTGGTTTCATTGATGCTCGGCCAAGAGAGGTGCCTCTCTCAGTCGCTGACACTAGATATTACTACGGATGTTCTGCGGCCATTGGTCTCATCGAAACCTTGGGATTCATTCTTCAAGGTGGTCGCATTGATGTTGGGTTCTTGGGTGCTGCACAGATTGACGAGTACGGCAATCTGAATACAACCTATATCGGTCCATTTGAGAAGCCTTTGGTGAAGCTACCTGGTAGCGGTGGAGGAAATGACATCGCATCCTCAGCGAAGCGTCTCATCATCATGATGACTCATGACAAGCGTAAATTTGTCAAGAAACTCGATTACTTCACAAGCCCAGGTCATTTGGAAGGTCCTGGCTCGCGTGAGAACTGGTCTTTGGTAGGTGGCGGACCTGATGTTGTTATCACCGACATGTGTCAAATGGACTTTGATCCAGATACTCTGAAGATACGACTAATGTCAATTCATCCTGGCTATAATGTTCAAGATGTTCTTGACAACATCATGTTCGATTTGATTGTACCTGATGATGTTCCTACGACCAGTGAACCGACACAAGAGCAGATTGATATTATGCACAAGCTAGACCCTAACGGAATCTACCTTGGAAAGGGCGGCTAATCTGTGAAAGAGTTCAGACTGAGATCATTCAAAGCAATCCTGTTCGATCTTGATTCCACTCTTACTGATACTCAGTCGTATCCGCTCAGGGCTAGTGAATGGTTGCTGGCAAAATACTCGAACACTCCTGAGGAATTAATGCCATCATATGTTATGACTCTGGTGCGGAACTATCGTTTAGAATTGAAGGAAGTTGCAGAGAGTGGAAATTACCGTACGCCTGTTCAGGTTGTCAAGGATGCTATTCGTACTACATTAGTCGACCTGGACCTTGAATTCAGTGAGGATCTTCTGGAAGAGGCATCGCAGATCTTCAAGAGCTTGCACATGGACCTTTCAAGGAAGATGCCTAGTGTTGATTCTCTACTTGAATCACTTCAATCGTATGACATTAGGATGGGAATAGTCACAAATTCCTTTGAGGGTCATGCAGACAAAATTCTGAAGGCGCTTGAACTTAACCGATTCTTCCACATAGTTGTTGATGGGGGGGAGATACGTGCATTCAAGCCCGAGAGCGCGCCTTTTGAATATGCTCTTGATAAGTTGGAAGTCAGACCAGAAGATTCGGTCATGATAGGTGATGAGTTCTTCAATGACATGGTTGGTGCCAAGGCAATAGGACTCAACACTGTCTGGGTCAACCACCGACAGCAGTCTATCAAGGAGATGCTAGAGAAATATGGGGAATCAACCGCTCCAGACCTCATTGTTGGCTCATTGTTGGAATTAGAGAACTACATCTGATACAAGACGAGCAACATCTATATTCGGAATGGAGGGTTCTAGAAGTTAGACTTGATAGGAGACTCGATACCCTTGACTAGAGATGAAGAGAATGGCCCAATGAAAGCTCGGGCTAATCTTGTTGGCATCATTCGAAGTGATCCTGATATAACTCAAGTAATCGTCACAATCATTGAAAATGAGCTGAAGGATATCAAGGATAAAGAAGTTGTGAATAAGATTTCTAATACTCTGAGTGAGGCCGCAGCCCACTCTGGTGTTGAGTCGGAAGTCAAGGACAGTGTGCTTCACTGGTTGACTGAAACCAGTCCAGATGTCCGACAGATGATTCTTGTGAAGACTATTGAAGACCTGCTTGAAACTCCTGACTGCAAAGCTGCTACGATGGACGCTCTTGGAAGGCTTTCATCGAAAGAAAATGTTAACATGGTCTTTGAATGGGTCAATAGCAACATACTGACCCTGAATCAAGCGGTCTATGTTCTTCTATACCCAGACTCATCTGAAGCCCTGAAGTAGTGAGTTCTCTTAGAGGTCGGGTAGAAACTTCCTAAGATGTTTCTCCCAGTCCGGTCTTAGCTCCAATACTCTTCTGCCGCATTCTAGAGCCTCAGAGCTCTGTCCAAGCTGATGGTGAAGCTTTGCCTTATAGAACCAGGCCTTGGCAAAAGCCGGATCCAGCTCCAACGCCTTCTCATACGCTTGAAGTGCTGATTTGTAATCATCAGTCGTTTCATATATTTTGGCCTGTCCAAACCAGTCGTACTGTGTCATTTCATCTGGAGCAGCTGCCATGGCAATATCTACCTCGTGAGAGAACCAACAAGTGCTCCTAATAACTTTGTATCTAGATTCCTGCTATGAATCGAAAGGCTTTATATCGTCACTAGAGGTTTCAGCGTGTCCATTCAAGAATGAGGTGGGCTTTTGAGTTCAGCGAAGAAGATTCGTGTTCTGGTTGCCAAACCCGGGCTTGACGGTCATGATAGGGGTGCCAAAGTGGTTGCTCGCGCCCTTCGAGATGCTGGGATGGAAGTGATTTACACCGGTCTCCGACAGACTCCTGAAATGATCGTTCGTGCCGCTATTGATGAAGCCGTAAACTGCATTGGATTGAGTATTCTCAGTGGAGCACATATGGCTCTATTCCCAAAGGTGTTGGAGCTACTGAAGCAGGAAGGAGCTGATGACATCCTCGTCGTGGGTGGTGGCATAATCCCTGAGGATGATGTGGCTGAGCTGAAGAAGGCAGGCATAGCGGAGATTTTTGGTCCTGGAACTCCACTTGATGAGATTACCGAGTACATCAAGATCAATGTGAAGCTATAGTCTGAAATGTGAGGACGGCTAGCTTGTTAAAATCTGAGATTGCCAAGGGAGTCCTCGAGGGCAAGCGACGTGCACTGGCACAGCTTATCACAATGATAGAAGATGAGGACCCAGCTGCCACAAAGGCTCTAGCAGAGCTCTACAAACACACTGGCGATGCTCATATCCTTGGCGTTACTGGTCCTCCTGGATCGGGAAAGAGCACAATTGTGACTCGGCTAATAGCTGAATTCAGAAAGGCCAAGCAGACTGTTGGTGTCATCTGTGTGGACCCATCGAGTCCATTCTCTGGCGGTGCTCTCCTTGGTGACCGTATTAGGATGCAGGAGCACGCCGTGGATGAAGAAGTCTATGTACGAAGCATGGGCACTCGTGGTCATCTAGGTGGACTTGCAAGGAGCACTTCAGATGCCGTGAGAGCTGTCGATGCCTTTGGGAAGGACATCATCATTGTTGAAACGGTTGGTGCAGGGCAATCAGAAGTCGAGATCATTGAGATTGCTCATACTGTGATTGTCACCGATGTTCCCGGTAGTGGAGATGACATTCAGGCGATAAAAGCGGGCATAATGGAGATAGCCGATATCTTTGTCGTGAACAAGTCAGACTTGCCTGGTGCTGAAAAGAAAGTATCAGAGATAGAAACAATGCTAGATCTGGATCAGCGAGAAAGAGACTGGAACCCACCAGTCATTCTCACAAACGCCAGGTCTGGTGAGGGCATCACCGAATTGGTTGAAACGATTGGCGAGCATATTGAATTCTTGAAGAAGTCTGGGCTCATGGAGAAAAAGGACCTCAAACGAAGTCAAGAAGAGCTTGAGGACCTAATGAGATACAGGCTGACACGCAAGCTTCTCGACAGACTCAGGGGCGAGCCTGAGTATACCAAAGCAATAGATAGGATTGCTAAGAGGAACGAAGATCCATACACCGTGGCTGAGAGGCTTATTGCAGAATTCCTTGTTAAAAGTAGTAAAGAATAGGTGTTCTATCATGGGCGAGAAGGAAGAACTTCCCCATGCGCTAAAGCGATGGAAGGAAACCGTTGTCGAAAAGACTGTGAGTAGATTCCCTGAACGTAAGGAGGAATTCAAGAGTGTTTCTGGAATCCCTGTAAAGAGACTCTATACGCCTTTGGACACCGAATCTATCGACTATCTGGAGGAACTGGGATTTCCTGGTGAGTATCCGTATACTCGCGGGGTTCAGCCTACTTCATACCGTGGTCGGTTCTGGACCATGCGACAGTATAGCGGATTTGCTACTGCGAAAGAGACCAATGAGCGATTCCGTTTCCTTCTGGAGCAAGGTCAGACTGGGCTATCGATTGCATTTGACCTTCCCACTCAAATCGGATATGACTCTGACCATGAGCTAGCCAGAGGAGAGGTCGGGAAGGTTGGTGTCGCAATAGACTCATTGGCTGATATGGAGGTGCTCTTTGATGGAATCCCTCTTGATAAAGTCAGTACATCAATGACCATAAACTCGCCAGCCGCTGTCTTGCTTGCCATGTATGTCGCAGTAGGTGAGAAGCAAGGAGTGTCTATGGACAAGCTTAGAGGCACAATTCAAAATGACGTCTTGAAGGAGTATGCCGCCCGTGGCACGTATATCTTTCCTCCGAAACCCTCGATGCGATTGATAACTGACACATTCAAGTTCTGTTCTGAGAACATGCCTCTTTTCAATACTATCAGCATCTCAGGGTATCACATTCGGGAGGCTGGCTCCACTGCTGTCCAAGAGGTTGCTTTCACTCTAGCCAATGGCATTGCATATGTGGATGCAGCAATCAAAGCAGGCCTAGATGTTGATTCGTTTGCCTCTCGGCTTTCATTCTTCTTTGGCTCAGCAAGTGAATTCTTCGAGGAGATTGCCAAGTTTAGAGCTGCCCGCAGGCTCTGGGCTAAGATCATGAAGGAACGATTCGGAGCAAAAGATGACAAGTCATCAAGAATGAGATTCCATACCCAGACTGCTGGTTACACACTCACAGCACAGCAGCCTGATAACAATGTAGTCCGCGTTACTCTTCAGGCGCTTCAAGCTGTCCTCGGAGGCACACAGTCCCTACATACCAATTCTCGAGATGAGGCTCTATCGCTCCCAACAGAGGAGTCGGTCCAGATCGCTCTCAGGACTCAGCAAATCATTGCGCATGAAACCGCAGTGGGTGATACGATTGATCCAATGGCAGGGTCATACTTTGTAGAGGCTTTGACAAAAGAGATCGAGGAACGGGCTAGGGAGTACATTGAGAAGATAGATGAGATGGGCGGTGCTCCAGTGGCCATTGAGCAGGGGTTCATTCAGCGCGAGATTCACAATAGTGCCTACAAGTATCAACGAAGCATTGACTCTGGAGAGAGAATAGTTGTTGGAGTCAATGAATT
>JBHLQS010000066.1:0-14684 GCA_048883405.1 Candidatus Thorarchaeota archaeon | reverse complement strand
ATATCTGCTCGGATAGACACATCAAGCATTGATACCGGCTCATCCGCTACCATGAACTCTGGATGGAGGATGAGTGCTCTGGCTACAGATATTCTCTGGCGTTGCCCACCTGATAGCTCGTGTGGATATCTGTCAATGAAGTCCTCTGCGGGGACAAGTGCAACACTTTCCATTGCCTCCAAGACGCGCTGTCTCTTCTGACTAGGAGTAAGTGGGATCTTGTGCACTGTCAGGGGTTCTGAAACTATGCTATAGATGCTCTTTTTCGGATTGAGTGATTCATAAGGATCTTGAAAGGTGATTTGCATTCTCCTGCGCAATTCTTTGATTTCATTTCTATCCAGCGTTGCTAGGTCGCGACCGGCATAGACTACATTACCATCACTTGGAGCTTCCAAATAGAGGATGCATCGCCCTGTGGTGGTCTTTCCGCACCCTGATTCGCCAGCAAGTACCAGAATCTCTCCTTTAACAATATCAAAGGTTATGCCGTCAACTGCTTTCACAAACAACTCCTGCTTGTATAGAATAGATGAAAGAAACCCAGTGTTTACTGGAAACCATTTTCTCAGGTTTCTGACTTCAATTAGAGGTTCGCCCTCTCGTATGTTGGCTGAATGCTGAAAAACGCTTGATTCATTGGCTGTCATCTTTCCACTACTCCAAGTCTACCTTGATCTCGCCCTTAAGCTGCTCAGCAAAGTGGCAAGAAACCCATCTACCAGGTTCGATCTCCTCAAATGATGGCTCTTCTCTGGAACAGATGTCCTGCGCATAAGGACAGCGTGGATGGAATCTGCAGCCCGGAGGTGGAACTATCAGGTTGGGCGGTGTCCCTGGAATAGATGTCAGTTTCTTCTTCTCAGCTTTAACCATACTTGGAATCGCACCCACAAGGCCTGTGGCGTAGGGGTGGATTGGATCTTTAAACACAGATACAACATCTGCAAGTTCCGCAATACGACCTGCATACATAATGGCTGTCTTGTCACAGGTTTCCGCTATGACACTGAGATCGTGAGTGATTAGGATTAATGAGAGCCCAAGATCCTTCTGCAGTTTCTGCATCAATTTCAGAATCTGCGCCTGAATCGTGACGTCCAAAGCAGTTGTTGGCTCATCAGCAATCACCAGATCTGGATTGCAGGCTAGAGCCATTGCAATCATGGCCCTTTGTCGCATCCCACCCGAGAACTCGTGAGGATAATTATGAATTCTAGCTGCATCAAGGCCAACCATCTCGAATAATTTGGCGCACCGGTCAAGCGCTTCTTCCTCAGTCACATTCTCATGCATCAGAATTGCTTCTGCAATCTGTTCTCCTATCTCAAAGACTGGATTCAGTGCGTTCATCGCCCCTTGGAAAACGATGGCAACATTCTTCCACCTGACATCACGCATTTCTTTTGGGCTCATGCCCAACAGGTCCTCTCCTTTGAAGTAGATGTTGCCTCCCACTATGTTCGCTGCAGCAGGAAGAAGCTGCATTATGGAGTACGCAAGACTGCTTTTTCCGCAGCCGCTCTCCCCGGCCAGTCCAATAGACTCCCCCAGTTCAAGGGTTAGAGAAACGTCATCAACCGCCTTTACAAGACCTTTCTGTGTTTGATAATACATTCGTAGGTTCCTAACGTCAAGCAGCGGCATGATTCCTATCTCCGCAGGGAGTGAGATAATTCTCTGGGATACCTAATCCAGTCCCCACTAAATCAGGGGGGTCAGGTGTGCATCTTAAATACCTAACGGAAATAGCACTGCACACAATTGAGAAATTTCCTTCGTCAGGCTCCAATTCGATATAACGCGTCTGGAATCAGAATAGTCTGGCTATTATTCTGACTCTCATATGGGTAATGAGAATGGCCTATTGAATTCAAATGACAAGAAATGAGAGAGAGGTCGAAAACCGTAAAAAGGGGATAGACAATTGCAGCCGATGGTTGTCATGGGAGCAAAAGCATTTCCGAGAACTCAAAGGGAGCCTAATAAGCGAATACTACTGATTCCGATTCTTCTTATGATTGGGGGTTTGCTTCTCAACTTAGCACATCCCTACTTCAGATTCATAGGGACAGTCATTGCTCTTGCCGGCTCTCTCTCGGTGTTCCTCGTGGGAATGGTCTTTGCTGATCTTTGGGTTTCTGCAAGAAGGACAAAGCAATTCATGAAGGAACGACAGGCCAGGATGAATGAGCAAGGCGACACATTCTCTGAAGAGGGATTTGATGGAGGCGACATTACTAGCCCTGATCCTTTCACAGAGTCTTTTGATGAAGAAGATTAGCGATTGAAATCATCTGTCCTAAATTATGCATTGCTGATTCCGTTAAACTAATAACGAATACCAGAAGGCGAAGCCTTTTTTATAGGTCCGCTAGCGCATTTCAAAACCATCAGACGACTCAAGAGAATTGGCTCGATTGCCAATTTCCTGAGCCCGCGCAGTGGAGGTTGCCCTTTGTCAGATTCAGGTGGAGCAGGTTGGAGAGATCGCGGCTGGTACGTTAGCCTATCCGGATTTTGGCGGGAATACCGCAAGCACAGAATGGGAATGATTGGAGTCCTTGCACTAGTTATATTCCTAATCATGGCGATTGGAGCTCCAATCTTTGCAACTAACGACCCATCCCCATCCGTCAAGGTTGGTCCAAGATTCATGGCACCGCAGTGGGCAGAGATCTTTGATCCCACAGGCGTAGTTACTAGGAACTATTTGCCGGATCCGAATCTGGACTCTTCATCGATAGGCGAGGTCATTGTTGAAGGCAGCTCAGGCGAAATCACCGGTACGCGAAATTTTGCTGCATCGCTGGATGAAAAGAGTAATGTGACATTCCAGTGGATACACGTTGCCAACACTAGCATTGAATTCCGATCGCCGCCTGATCCAGATGATAATTTACCCGATACACTGGACTTTGTCTATTATACCCAGACGTTTGATTGGGAATACGAGCGACTTCCAAAGGATGTCAATGTTAGCGTGAGCTACACCATAGAAACAACAGGGGACTTCCATACTAACCAGTATGGTGGCAAGATGTTTGAGTTAATGGTATGGCTAATTGACTCATCCGGGAATTGGACAAGAATCTTCCAATCTGTGCCTCCATATACTGGATCTCTCGTCAATCGTCCCATTGACCTTGGTTTCCTTGATATACTAGAGGGTTGGGAGGGCATGATAGATGAAGGTGATGGGCAGCAGGATCCAACTGACCGTCTTACAGTGGCTGTGGGCCTCGCACCCACATATTCGTTTGCAAGCACCGCATCCGGTCCAGCACCTTGGACATACTACAACGGGTCGGTGACGGCAAAAATCACGCACTTGGAATGTGTGGCTTTCGGCGATTACTATGGCATATTGGGCACAACAGACAAGGGTTCTGACGCTTGGAGTCAATTAGTATATGGCACAAGAATCTCGTTATACATAGGTCTTATTGCGGCGTCCTTGTCCACTGCTGCAGGCGTTGCTGTGGGACTGATATCAGGCTACTTTGGTGGTAAGATTGATGAACTCATCATGCGCGTAGTGGACTTCCTCTTGGTCATACCGCGCTTGCCACTACTAATGGTCCTCGCGGCATTCCTGGGTCCTTCGGTAGATACCATAATTATAGTGATAGCAGTTCTTGGATGGACTGGAACCTCGCGGCTTATCCGGTCCCAAGTATTGGCAGAGAAGAACAAGAGCTATGTGGAGGCCGCACGTGCGATTGGAGCAACTGATACTTACATAATCTTCAGGCACATCATGCCTAATGTGACACCGCTCCTATTTGCAGATATTACTTTGGGCGTAGTTGCAGCCATTCTAACTGAGTCCGCGCTTTCGTTCTTAGGCCTCACTGATCCTAGTGAACCAAGCTGGGGTCGAATGTTGGCTGATGCTCAAATCGGCGGTGCCTTTGGAAATGGTGCATGGTGGGTGGTGATCTTTCCGGGACTGATGATAACCGCAATTAGTCTCGCATTCACATTCATTGGCCACACACTGGATCAAGTCTTGAATCCGAGATTACGGGAGAGATAGGCAACATAGAGGAAGAGGTATATGCTCCTCTTCTCTCTCACTCTTTTTGAATACAGAATAGCCCCTTAATTATTGGATGTGTCGTGATATCCCAAGTCAAAATCCATAGAGGTTTTTTCTGGAACTCTTTGAACATCATCCTTATTAGGAAGCGAGTTTTGTACTACCAATCAACCAAGTACTTAGTGAAGCTAGGTACTATTCAGTATTATTGCGGAGAGTGTACAGGTGGGACTACGAGAATACGTGATTAGAAGAACCATCTACATGTTTCTTCTCATATTTGCTGTTGTCTGCTTTAATTTCTTCATATTCAGACTTCCTACCTTTCTGTTTGGCATTAGCCCATTGGACCTAATGATTGGTCCGGAGCAAAGGGCTACAATGCCATATGAATCGCTCCAATTGCTCTATCAAACCTATGGGCTAGTTCCGAATCCAGACATTTTTGATTGGATCTACATGTTTTGGCGATATATTGTGAACATGTTCAGCGGAAACTTCGGTTTCTCATTCCAGAGTAAGAGACCTGTCATTGATGAGATTCTGGCTCGTCTGCCGAACACACTACTTCTAATGGGCACGTCCTCGATAGTCGCAATTATCCTAGGTATTTGGACTGGTGTAAAGGCAGCGGCAGATCCAGGCTCACGGAAGGATGTTGGAGCTGTTACACTTGCCTTGTTCACCTACTCGCTTCCCATATTCTGGATGGGAATGATATTGTTGCTGTTCTTTTCATACATGCTGCCAGACCTGACAGCAGGATTAGTCGAAGGTGGTATTGGACTTCCTTCGGGAGGAACGATAAGCTACGAAGTCTGGATTGCCTTTAAGGACCAGCCGTTTGGTGCACTTGTAATCGCTGGCGATATCCTTCTTCATCTGCTGCTCCCAATGATTGCCCTGGGAATAGGAGGTTATGGTGGATATTTCCTCTACATGAGAAATAACCTGATAGATGTGATGACTGAAGACTATATCCTGACAGCCAGGGCAAAGGGACTCGACGAGAACCAAGTCCTGTACAAGCATGGTATGAAGAACGCAATGCTTCCTATGGTGACAGCAATAGCAATTACTTTCGGATTCCTGATTAACGGAGCAACGCTGACAGAAACCGTCTTCAACTGGTTCGGCCTTGGGCGGTATATCTTCGACAGTCTATTATTGTTAGACTATCCCGTCGTTCAGGCTATCTTCATGATAGTCGCAATTACTGCGGTCTTGGCGAACTTCATTGCTGATCTCTTATATGGCTACCTTGATCCGCGTATTAAATATGGGTAGCGTCATATTCTGAAACTCAGTAAATTGGATAGAGGATGGATGGTGTAATCCATTCCCTCTCTCCATCCTATCCTGGTTGAAAATCCTATTTCAGGCGAATGGCATTTCTCATTACATCATAACACTTTTATCGGCCATTAGAATAGCAGTGCCATCCGATTTCGACTCGGGGATAGGAGATAGAGAGAATATGCTAAGTAATCGAACAAGAGTAGCTATTGCTACCTTTCTCGTCGGTGGCTTTCTTCTCATGTCAATTTCGCCTATTTTTGTGACAGCGCAAACATTGCCATATCCTGGACTGCCAAGTCAGTCGAAGAATGGCCCGTATATCGATAAGATGGTGTTTAAGGTTCAACCGAACACTGAGCAGCAGATGTTAGCGCTTATCAATGGCGAGGTAGATATGATATGGGAGTCATCAATTGATACCACATATCTGCCGCAGCTCGCAGCCGCGGAAGATGTGGAGGCATTTGGCGATTGGAGGAACGGTTTTGGCTTCTATGAATTTAACTGCGATAGGTATCCGCTCAACATAACTAATGTGCGACGGGCCTATGCGTATGCACTGGACAAGTATGAGATTTCTGAAGTGCTCTGGGCCGGTGAGTCGCGACCATGGGACGCTCTTGTACCTCCAGGACCCTGGACTGCTGAAGAAGACTTCTCATACTATTACTATGAAGAGAATCTTGGCATCGCTAATGACCTGTTAGATGATGCGGGGCTTCTCGACGTCGATGCTGATGGCTGGCGTGAGAATCCTGATGGTTCGGAGATTGGTGTAGTGGAAGTCATGGGCCATGCAGACGATTTCCAGTCAAGTCAGGCTGCAATTATCGGTGCCGCTACTCTCGAGAGTATTGGTATTGAAGCCGATCCGCTCCTAACTGACTTCTATCAGTATATCAATCGCCTGTATTTCCATGATCCCGATTGGTGGGTTACCTTCATGGGGTACAGCTACAGAGAGGACTTTGTTGGTCCAGTAGACGGCTTGTATGACGACTTTTATGGTGGGTACTATGGTGTAGACTACTACAACGCGGACAACTTCCGTAATTCCACCATCGACGGGTATCTGGAAGCTCTCCAAGATGCTAAAGATGAAACAACCGTCATTGAAACAGCTCGGACAGTGCAGGAGCTTCTCCATTACGAATGTCCTAGAGTAATTGCCTACAACAACAAGGCCTTTTCTGCCATAAGAACAGACAAATGGGAGGGTCACGTTGCACAGCTAGGCGCAAACGTTCCTAACTTCTGGACAAGCTTGAAGGTACACCTGAAGGAATCTGAGGGTGGACCATACGGCGGCACCTTCTATGTGAGTTCCTCACTAGGCATTGACAGCTTCAATGTGATGTCGTCTATTGGTTACTATAGCTGGGCCGTCCACTTTGAGATGTGGCCAGGTTTGGTTGAAAAGGATGAAAACGCTGAATATGTCGGAGTCCTAGCAGAGTCTTGGGAGATTCAGACCCATGATACGCATCCTGATATAGTACCAGTGGGCCACCACCGGTTCGTATTCAACTTGATACAGAATGCAACCTGGAGCGATGGCCAGCCAGTCACTGCTGAAGACTTTGCCTTCACATTCAACTACTTCAAGGATGGTCTAGCCTATGGGAATCCCAACGGCGCTTCGACGCTAATTCAGTCCATGTCAGCTGCATATGCAGCTTCACCATTCCAGTTCGTACTTGAGCTGGACAAGGAGTCATTCTGGAACTTCGAAGATGCAGCATATAGGACATATCCACTGCCAAAACACATCATTGAGCCTTATGGTCTGGAAGGATGGAATGTGTGGGACCCAGTAATGGGTGGTGATCCTCTCGTCGTATGGGGTCCGTTCATTGTGACGGAATACATTGCCAACGAGTTCACCGAGCTGACTCGCAGAGACTGGGCTTATGCTATTGAGCATCCAGAGCCCACTACAACAACGGAGCCAACAACGGGTCCAACGACTGCTCCTCCACCTCCGCCATTTGATCCTACACTTGCAATCATTGGTGGTGCTGTTGGTGCTGCAGTGGTCATCCTAGTCGGTGGCTTTGTCCTTCTGCGACAAAAGTAGTTCAATCACTTGGGGACGACTGTCCCCTCCCCCCCTTTTTTTCATACTATCATATTTACATCTGTAAGGATTTGCGCGAATCCTACTGCCTTTAAAAGAGAAATTCTTGCTTGACTAGAATCTCTGATGGAGCTAGACAGGTCTCGAAGAATCCTCATTGTAGTTTCAATCCTACCTCTCGTGATAGGATCCATCATGGGTTTTGCTATTCTTGGCAATTCTATTTTCAATGAAACTTTCTCAAGCACTGCTAGAGACTACACAGTGGCTGAGCTGGCAATTCAGGCATTGATTTCAACTTGCCTAGGGTCAGCAATAGTTCTATCACTCTTCTGGATACTGGAGAGGAGGTCGGCACGGGGTCGCAGAATCATGGTTGCCTTCATTGTTTCACCCATTCTCTCGCTTGTGTTCTTCGTGCTGGGGCAGGCTCTACTTCTCATCCTATTCAAGGGTACATCCAACACAATCTTTCCATCCCTAATCTCATTAGGCTCACTCGGCGTGTTCATGTTTTCAATCGTGTTCATCATGATGGACTCAATACCACCACTCATGAGGAACCTCTTTGCTGCATTCTATGGAAGTGTTTTTGGCACCTTCCTCGGAGTTGCTTTCATATCCTCAAGCATGATAGTATTGATTTTGACAATCGCTATCGAGGACTACCTGCTCATACGGTTCACACCAGCCGCAAAGGCCAACAAATTGAAAGAGAAAGCAGGTTCAGATCCTTTCGACTACACCAGAATCCAAAGTGGAAGCATAGCAGTAGGAGCAGGTGACTTTGTTGCTTTTTCTATGATATCCACACATGCCCTGCTATATTTCCCGATATATGTCTGGGCCGCTTCCATGATTCTTGCTATTATAGGCGTAATCATTAATGTCGTTTTTCTCCTAAGGGAGCTTGAGCCGCTCCCTGGCATCCCCATTCCCGCACTGTTGGCTATCTATCCATGGTTGATTTACATGATTGCTTATTTCATATAACTGCCATAACTCCAATCTTTCGAATAGCTGGATTTGATATGCCTTGAGCGCAAGGGAGATATTCAGCTGAACACTCAGGAGGACCGGTGCAGCCAGATGTTCGAGAGTAGAAGAGTCCAAGACTTGATTATAATCACCCTAATTGCATCTGGTCTCATAAGCGCAGCTCTTCTGGCTAGTAATGCAAGTTATTATGGCAACAGCGTTGCACTTGCAGAATTCCTGGAAGTCGACGTTGTCGATATCAGAGTTTCCAACATTGATCCAACTAATTATAGCGTGATTCCCACCATTGCCTTTGTCCTCAATTTCAAAGCCCCTGATAACACTGAGGGGGAGGCATATATTACTCATATACGGATTTTGGCATACTTAGACGAACAACCAATAATATACGCTACGTTCCATAGGGAGTTCTCTTTTGAGCAGGAGGCTTTGCACGGAGGCTATGATGTGAATCACAATATTGGGAGTACCGTCATGGAGGACCAAGACAAGGATGTTTTGTATGGTGCGTACAACTCAGTGAATTGGACCTGGAGTCTTACAGTACGATACAATTATTCTGTGATGAGTTCCACAAATCAGTATAGGCGCACAATTGGATTCTCCTATGAAGGAGTCACTTTTCTCTAGCACCCATCTTTCTCTTCAGCTGTGCAATTCTCTCGACAGATACAGGATCAACTCCACTGATTTCAGCTAACCTCACTGAAACGTTGTCCAGGTACATGATGAATCCAAGGGTTTCCTCTATTCTCGAGTCAAACTTGAGACTCAGATGCTTAGGGTGGCAGCCATTCTCCTCGAAGATTGCGGCTGCGGATTCGATTCCTATTCTGGTTCTCTCATCTTCTTCTCGGCTTCTGAGGAAGACTGGTGAAATGGGATGGCTTTTGCAGGAGAGTGTACCTTCGATTTCATTATGGTTCATTTCAGGAATCTGAATACTTGAGGCAAAGACCTTTGAGTTTTCGTTAAATTGGCATTTTGCCCGATAGGCAACTGGAATCAGATGCCTCCATCCTATGATGACAGGAATCTTGTTTCTGAGGGTCATAGCAAGGTTTCCAGGTTTGAGATTGGATGAACTCCACTTGGTCGCTGCAAGCTCCAAATTCCTTGAAACCTTCTCTAGGTCTGTCAATTTCAAATTCACTAGGGTTTCAACAAGAGGAAGGACGCCTGCGAAGATGATGGGTAGAGCCGCTCTTGGTTGGAATCCTGCTGGCATCAGATGTACTCGTGTTTCATCCGATGCATCCTTTAGGACGCCCCCTGTTGTGATGACGAAAGTAGAAGATCCGCGGGATTCTGCTTCCTTGAAGCCTGATATTGTTTCCTCAGTGTTTCCAGAGTAGCTGACTGCAACAACAACCCACCTGCTATCCACAGTCTTGGGGAGGACGTAATCTCTGATGGTTAGAATAGGTTCCTCTGCACTGTCTGCCAACAAGCACTTGACAATCTCGCCTGCTATAGCACTGCCTCCCATGCCAATGAGACAAATGCCGTCAATCCCTTCTTTACGAATCCTTTCTGCTTTGCTCAGAATCTCATCACTTGGGGCACCTGACCTTAGCATTTGGGGGAATGATGCGACCATTGCCTTCATATCTGTGGTATCAATATTCTCAAGCTCTTTCATTTGGAAGCCTCATTCAGCGATTGTGCCTCTTTCCTTAAATCTGATTGCTCGAGGGAGGGCAATACAGTAATACAGCTCGCGAAGTCATTAGTGTTGAGCGCTTCTTGGGTGGAGAAATCGCATGCACTCACAATCCGTAGGATTTACTATTGGTGAAGACCATCTGGAAGGGATTCTGAGCACGCCCAATTCATCATCCAACGACGTCGCCCTGCTCCTTCATCCTCATCCTCTATATGGAGGAAGCCGAGATGATCGAGTAATCAGATTTGCTGATGATATGCTTCTGAATCTGGGATTTACTACTTTTAGGTTCAATTTCAGAGGTGTCGATTCTCGTAGAGATTATAGAGGATTCTCAGGAGCCATTCAAGATGCAAGAGCTGCATCAAAGGCGCTCCTTGATAAGACAAAGAAGGAATCCATTGCGATTGTTGGCTACTCGTTTGGCGGATCTGTTGCTCTTCATCTAGCATCAAGTGCTAAGGTAGACTTCCTGGTGACATTCAGTGCTTCTCTCAGTTTGGCTAAAGAAAATGCCAAAGGGCTAAAGCCTCTTTCTGGTGTTCTATGCCCAGTACTGATGTTTCATGGGTCCAACGACAACATGGTTCCATTTGATGACATGCTGATTCTGGCTAAGAGTCTAGGCAGGAGGGATGTCCAGACTGTTGCGCTGGAAGGTGAGGGACACTTCTATTTGAAACATCTAAGCACTGTGGAGATCTACCTTCATGAGTTTCTAAAGCAGACTATGGAGGGCTAACCTTAAGAGGCTGACGCGATGCGAGAAAGTCGGCGGCTTGATAATGTTGAAGGCGGTATTCTTTGATCTAGACGGTACTCTCACGGTTCTAGCTCTCCCTCTTGATGCTATGCGGAGAGATACAAAGAAATACTATAGAGGTCAGGGTGCACCGGATGATTTGTTCGATTCAGCTGATGGAATTTCAAGCTCTAGGGCGAAGGCAAGGGAATTCTTCTTCTCACAAGGCATGTCAGAGAGTGAGTGGGAGCGTATGGAACTCGAGATTGACAAGACACTTAGTGAGCATGAAGGATGGGCCGCCACAAAGGCAGAACTCATTGATGGTTCAATAGATGTTGTACGGGAGCTCAAGGCCCTTGGTCTCAAGACCGCAGTTCTTACAAATAATGGAAGAACCGCTGTTGATCTCATTCTAAGACAGCTTCCGCTACAAGGCTTATTTGATGTGATTCAGACCCGAAATGAATCTCCAAGTCCCAAGCCATTTCCCGAAGGTCTCCGCAAATTAATGGAACATTTGGGAGTGCACACAAATGAGGTTGTATATGTCGGTGATGCCAGAATCGACGCTGCCGCTGCAAAAAGGGCAGGCATCGAGTTTTGGGGTGTGACTACTGGCGAAACACCGGAGGAAGACCTCATTGAAGAGGGGGCCTCTCAGGTCTTCAACTCACTACACGAGATAATAGAAGAGGTAAAATCTAGAATCGCCTAGAATGCATCCAGAAATAGGCTTAGAGCTTCGGATTCGTTGACGAAAAAGCGCGCTCTATCTGGTAAATTTATCCTCAAACAAGATTTGCTTAAATATGTATTAATGGGTATTAATTGTGAAGGGCTAGGGGCCGTTCTCTCTCATATCTCTCTCTCCTCCTTCAAGCGTTCTCCGGCCCCGCTTTTCCCTTCTGATTATCTTCTTGCAGGAGAGGTCATTCATTCCTTGTGGAAGTCTTGGGCTGTGATACGATCAACCGCCTTCTATTATGCATAGAAGATAATATACAATATGATAAACACTTATATACTAATTATACAATACTTGTAGTGAACAGGGAGTCCGAAAACCCTCTCCTCTCCTCCCTCTCCCTCCTCTCAATCATCTGTCAACGAATACACGCGCTGACAAACTCTTTCTCGGACTCCCTGTGCGAATCCCTTTCTTCTTCAGTCAATCACATTGAAGATGCTCCAATGACGGCAGGTTTTAAAGGCAAGCCCAGGTCGGCAATTCAAGGCGAGCGAAATGTCGACTGCAAGGAAGGCGGTAGATAGCACATTACGGAAAATCCTAGTCTATACAGCCGAGATCATCATGTCGATTGTCCTTCTAGTGGTGGTTTGCATACCCCTATCTTTTGGATTACCAATCTGGTTCCAGTCCGTTGTCTTTGGGGCCGCAAGAGATGAGCTAGTAATCAATCCTGTTGCATGGTTTGGCGCAGGTGGCGCTTTCTGGGTAACACTTCTGCTATCATCGGTAAGTGTCTTCATTGGCTATTTCTATGTCAACCGACTTCTCCCCTCTGCTGACATTGGAGAGGAGGAAGAGGAAGAAGAGGAAGAGGTTGAGGAAGAAGCGTCTGAGACGGAAGAGGATACAGACGAGGAAGAAGAGGAAGAATTTGATGATACCGTCGATGAAGTTGCCTCTGATTCAGAAGAGGAAGAGCCGGATTAGATTGTCTTTTCATGCTTCGCCTCTAAAGAGCGAAAGTATCTCATTTGCAGTAACCTCATCTGATGCTGCAACAAAGCTCATCATCTGATTTGCTATAATTGGCAGATTGAGCCTACTACCATCCGCTACTGCCACATAGCCTCCTGCCTCAAAAACCATGTGTGTACCCGACACATGGACAATTGGGAGCATCCCCCTCATATCCACCATTGCATTGAGGGCGCCTGATGCCACCCAACACAGATCTAGCAGATTACTTGCAGAACGGCGTATGTCATGGACTCCGCGTATCACTCTCATGGAGCTTATCATAAATGACTCATCGCCCGATTTTTTCGTATCATAAGAGATGATGCTCTCTTGTAACGGGATTGGGGCTGCTACTCTTACGGTCTTTCCATTTCTTCTGACTCCTAGACCCCTCTCGGCAATGAAGATCTCATCTGAGAAGACGGATTCTATGATGCTAATCTCGGCATCATCAGTTGTCATCTTCTCCGAATATCGAACTGCAGATATTCCAATGGAGCAAAGGGGGATTCCTCTCTCAATATTAGCTGAACCATCTATTGGATCAATGACTGCCATGTATTCTGGTCTGCCTTCGGGCATAATGAGGCCTCGCTCTTCACTAAGAACCATCATTGGAGTATCCAATTGTCCGATGACGTCGATGATTGCGTCTTCAGCTTTCAAATCTAGAAGCAGCGTCTTGTCTCCATACTGATTGGTTTCACCAGTTAGCTTAGCTGATTCTGCCAGATTATTCAGTATCGTATCTTTTGCAGCATCAACAGCCTTGACAAGGTTTCGTGTCAGCGTCACTATTTGAGCCCCATCTCAATTCAGGGTGGACTGCTCAAAAACCCTATTGTCGATGAGATTCGTGTGTCTTGAATGTCAGGGACTGTATTCCAATCGTTTAAATGGTCAAAGTGATGACACCACAACAGAACAAGGCCTATCCTCGGTGGACGTTATGGGCTTTCTGAGCGGAAAGAAAAAAGTAGATGCCGAAAGAGGCATGCTCGAAATCAAAGGCACTATGAATGCTTTGACTCTGCGAATTAGAAGATTGGATACACGAAGAGCAGAGGAGCAGAAGAAGGCCAAGGAGGCCATGTCGCAAGGAGATCGGAACACTGCTCGTTCACATCTCTCAATCGTTGTTGAATTGGAGAGCAGACGCGGAAGATACCAACAACAGTTCTTGACGCTAGAGACCGCACTCCTTAACATAGAAGAAGCAAAGGATCAAGCTGAAGTATTGAGGGCTTTCACCATTGCAAATGATGCTCTCACAGATGCCCGTGCAATGCTGAGCCCAGCAGAGATACAACTGCAGCTGGATAAGCTCTCTGAGTCGTTTGAACACATCACTATTGCTGGAGAGCTGCTTTCGGAGGATCTCTCAACAGGTGAATCCACAGTAGAGTCTGATGAGCGGATTGAACGCCAGTTGGAGGCCATGGAGGCAGAGGTCCTTCTCGAGAAGGAAGGAGTTCTTCCCTCGCTGCAGACACCTGCTACATCAGCAACGACAAAGCCTGCAGAACAGGTCAAGTCGGAAGAAAAACGCATAGATGAGCTTCTTGCTGACCTCGAGAAGGAGGCTCAAGAAGAACGAGAGCGTGAGGCTCAGCGCTAGGGGATTCATTTTTCACACCGGAGATTTCTATTGATGGTTGTAAAACTCGTTGTCTTTGATGTCGATGGCACACTGACACTTCACACATCTATATGGTGGCGACTTCATGAGCATTTCAAAACAGAGAGAGAGGGCAAATTGTTCTATGACCAATATTTCTCTGGTCAGATCTCATATAATGAATGGGCTGACCTGGATGCCGGTCTTTGGAAGGGACAGTCGCTTGAAGAAGTGATGAAGCTCGTAGAAGCGACAGAATTGGTCCCGGGTGCTGCTGAAACAGTTGCTAGTCTCAAAGAGCGTGGAATCTATGTTGCCATTCTCTCAGGAGGATTAGATATTCTTGCTGAGAACATCGCCAGACGCCTTGGCATTGAGTACGTCCTTAGCAATCGGCTGATTCACAGGAATGGAGTGTTAACTGGGGAGGTCGAGGTATGTGTTGGCTGGGGTCAGAAGGTGCAAGAACTGAAGCATATCAGCAATCACTTCAAGGTCCCCCTCTCTGAAACTGCATATGTGGGGGATGG
>JBHLQS010000065.1:0-14873 GCA_048883405.1 Candidatus Thorarchaeota archaeon | reverse complement strand
ATGCCACCAGCCTCCCTAATGGCATCCGCGACGATATCTTCCTTTCCAGGAGCTAATGCTAACATTGTGCCGCCACCGCCACTTCCGTTTATCTTGCACCCCAGAGCTCCTGCAGATTTGGCGGCTAGTATCATGGCCTCAATCTTCGGTGTTGATCTCTTCAAACCATGCTTCAGGAGGTGGTGATGAAGGTCGAGCAAGTGGCCCAATTCCTCTACATCGGGGGTTTCATTCATCAGAAACTCATAGGCCCTTTGGGTGAGGTCTCTATTACGAAGAGATGCCAGAGCCATTCTTCTGTCTTCACTAGGATTATCTGGGGTGATGTCTTCAACAATCATGGTTGCAGTGGTTCTTTGTCCGAAATCCGGAATCGTGGCCTTAATGCGCTGGTACTCCCCTTCAACTGTAGCCCTAATCCATTTGAGGTCTGCGACCGTGTCTTCCTTCTTCTCCAATGAGTCTCCGATCACCAATCCCCCGATTTTCGCTGGAAGGCGGGTCGTCCTGTAGTCCGCCCCAAGGTCCACATGAATAATCCCGCCGTATGCTGATGCGAAATGATCCATCATACCTCCACTCTCCCCGAACTCCAAGACCTCTGCCTCAAATGCCAATTGCGCAATTTCCTTTGGGAGCAGAGGAGCATTTTGGCTCATTCGGGCAAAGGCAATGACTCCGGCCACAGTTAGAGCAGAGGATGAGGAGAGACCTGCAGCGATTGGTATGTTTCCTGTCACTTCCAAATCCCATCCACTCTTTAGAGACATTCCTCTACGTTTGACAATGTTGTATGCGCTTCTCAGATAGTCCCGATTGTGTCGGTATGAGGTGTCGTCACTATCAATCTTGAAGGCGTCCTCTTCTTTGAGATCCGCGTAGTTCACATTTATCGTCATATCCTCTCTTTGAGAACACTGAATCCGGATAGCCTGGTTGATGGCTGCTGGAATGACATCAAGGCCGAGATAGTCACTGTGCTCTCCAAACAGACAGACACGTCCTGGAGCTCGTACTGAGAATCTCTCCACGCTTTGAGGTCTCCATGATGTTCAGGGCATTGGGATTCTTGTCACCATGCCACGTAGTCATAGGCAAAGCACGCCTACTATAATTTTGCTCAAGGTCCTATTGTAATACTTAGTAATTTGTACAAGCAGGTTGCTTTTTCCCCTGCGTGTATTGCTGAATGCAATCATCTCCGCCGCGCCCTTGATAGGCAAAAACAGGTCCCAACATACTGGGTGCGGCGGAGAACATGCATACCCGTTTATTTTCCTTCAAGCGCCAGTTTGATAGCGGTCTCGAAGTCCTCAGGCATTATACCAGGTGACTCTAGTGATTGCTTCTCGTAGACTCCCTTGATTCTCATTAGCATCTCTTTGGAATTTATCTCGGCGCCGATAAGTGCCTTCTCGATGTCTGAGATTGCATCATGAGGATACATGAAGAAATCTCCACTGATGACAATGTCCTTGATTTTGTCATCGACTTCTTCCACTGTGACTCTCATGAGACCTCCAGGTGCCTTGTGATCTGCAGTGCCGATAGATGCAGTTGCAGATATCCTGACAGTCCTCGCGTCTAATCTGCCACCCGCACGCCAATGGAGCCATTCATCTGACACATATTTCGGCTTTAGCTCATTCATACGAGCTCTTTCCCACTCTGTCAGCTCCCCTGGTACTAGTTTGATATCGAGAAGCTTCTCGAATTGATGCAGAAGATCCTTCTTCACCTCTTCTCTATCGAAGGTCTTTCTTGTTTCTCTCTCAATCGTGCTCATTCTAGCATAGAGTCCCTTTGCGAGCTTGTCACGGAACTTCTCGTCGGGCACTCTCAGGACCTTGACCATCATGTCGTAATTAAATGTGAAAATGAGATTACCAGTCAGAATCCTTGCATCTCCGACATCTCCTGCGCCATTTCCAGAGATCTTTCTGCCTTCTACCTGGATGTCATTAACTGGTTTGAACTCTGCATCAATCCCGAGATTCCTATAGGCCTGAACTGGGGGCTCAAGGAATTTCTTGTAGTATGCATTGATACTCCTTGGAGTTGTAGGACTATCCACTCTGTGGACTAGCTGATAGAACATCTGTCCTTCATCCAAATAGACTCCGCCTCCGCCTATCACACGGCGCGTCACAAAGATGTCATTCTCTCGACAGAAATCTAAGTCGATGTCCTTCTCTATCTCCTGGAAGTATCCAAGACTGACCAGAGGTTTTGCTGGCCAGCAGATAATGAGTGTATTTTCCGATTTTCCTTCTGTGATACCCTGCGCAATCATATCATAGATAATCTGTGTTTCAATGGGTTCAATGGGTCCAATATCGAGAAGTCGCCATGTTTCAAGCGTCATAGATGCGCAACCAAGTCTTGATTCTAATAATCACTTCGGTAGCGCATGGCATCCATCCCAACCATTAAATCCCAATATATCCGAGCTTTCTGTGATGTGAATGATTGAGGCGATTGGGCTTACGAAGATGTTCAGCGAGTTCACAGCTGTGAGTGAACTCAGCTTCACTGTCGCTACAGGTGAGATATACGGCCTCCTTGGCCCAAATGGTTCAGGCAAGTCCACAACGATGCGCATGCTCCTTGGACTATTGAAGCCTACGGCTGGCACAGCGAGAATCATGGGTCATGATATTGAGAAGGAGATCGTGGCAGCAAAGCGAATCATGGGCTATGTTCCTGAAGAGCCGGTTCTTCCGGAAAGACTCACAGGTTGGGAATATGTCAATTATGTAAGTGACATCTGGAAGATAGAACGAGGTCCAGAACGCGAGGAAGAGATAGATGAGATCTTGACACTGCTGGACATCAAAGATGCAAGCGATGATCTCATTGAAACCTACTCGAAAGGAATGTCACGAAAGATTGGACTTGCGGCGGCTCTTATTCATCGCCCTCAAGTTCTCATTCTCGATGAGGTGCAGGCTGGCATCGATCCAAGAGGTGCTGCTACAATCAAAGAGATTCTCAACGGCCTACGAGAAAGAGGAGTAAGTATTCTAATGAGCACCCATGTTTTGGAGATTGCAGAGCAAATGTGTCACCGAATTGGCATAATCAAAGAAGGGAAGCTCCTCGCAGAAGGTACGATGGAGGAGCTTCGTGTTCAGGCCAAAGGGCAGAGCAGCCTTGAAGAGATATTCCTCTCTTTGACTGGCGGACCCGATATGCAGAAGATTGCAGAGTACTTGGGTGGAGTTCAGTGACACTTGCAGACATTCTTCTGCTGTTGCGGCAGGACCTGAATCAGACATTTAGGATTTCTGGGGCAAAAGGAAAACGCACCGAGCAGAAGAGCATCTTTAGACGGTTTCTCCGCCCCATTGTATTCATTGTAGTTGCAGTGGTCATAATATGGGCAATCATCACCATAGTCCCTCTATTTGGCTGGAGCGTCTTAGCAGACATTGTGATATCTGACCCTGGACTTGGCGCAACCATATTCAATTTGATCCTCATCTTCGGATTTGTTGGCTCTATAGCTTTTTCCGCGACCACAGTAGGAAATGTCAATAGAATGGAATATCTTCTCACTATGCCCGTTGCCATGCGGACCATATTTCTTGAGAAGACAATCGTGATCATCCTCTATAACTCAATGATATGGATGGCTATTGGAGTACCAATCTTCATTGGCCTTAGCATCCTATCGCCTGCTCCGCTAGCCGCTCTTTCAATCCCTATCTTTATCATATTGCTGTTTTCGCTAGTCACCTTGGGTGTTTCGCTAGGAGGTCTCCTTGGCCTTCTATTCTCACGTTTGTTTGCTGGAAGACGAACTCTCAAACAGATTGGCTGGTTCTTGGGAACTAGTTTTGCTATTCTTATCAGCACACTGTACTATGTCTTCATTTGGGTAGGAGACGGAGGAAACAGTATCTTTGAGGGATTCTTTCAGATTCTACGTGACCTTGGATTTGCTTCTGATATCAGTCCAGGATATGCAGTGAGTGCCCTCTCTCTAAACATCCTCGTTGGAGCCCCACTTCATCTAAAGGAAATTCTACTTGGTATCCTGATCGCTGTGGTCGCCTTTGAGCTAGTCTACGCAAATGCGCTCGTAAGCGAGAGGGCTCATTACAGTGGTTGGCTCGCCTCAGGATCAAAGAGAACACCAAAGGAACAGGTTCCGCTAGCACACACATCTTGGAATCCTCAACCGATACCGGGATTCAGATTCAATCAGACAATCAGTGTATCAATCTGGTATAACCTCTCCTCTATTCGCAGGGAGGGACGAGTACTGGCACAATACCTTGTAGGTCCTTTGCGAATGTCAATCTGGTTTGTCCTGCCATTCATTGGGCTTGGTGAGAGTTTCTTTGTCTTCACTCCCTATTTCCTGATTGCTGCTCTCATTCCATTCATGGTTTCGTATGGTGTTTACTTTGCAGGCTATGAAACGGTCTACGAGGGGAACAATCTGATGACACTACAATTGGCCGCAGCAAACTTCTCTGACTATGTAAAGGGAAAGGCAATCAGTGCGGTACCATTTGTGATAGGCGCAACGACAGCTGGATCAGTCTTGCTCCTAATCATCAATCCAGGTCTATGGTCTATTCTTCCTGCCATTGTGATTTCATCAATCTTCATTTGTTTAGCTGCCGGGTCCATTGCAGCAAACGCGGCCGCAATGGGTGGTGACTTCAAGGCACAACGTATGATTGAACGACAACGGGGGTCAGCAGTTCAGATGCCAATCCGCGGATGGTCAATGCTCAGGGCGCAGCTTGTTCCCTATCTACTAGGCTACATCGGAATCTACAGCATAATTGGTGTTGCAGCTCTCAGCGTGGGCTTTTACGGAGAGCTACTTGGCACACTATCAGCGTATGCCGTTCTAGGCATATTCTCCGTGGTATGTTACTACATCTTCAATAGATACTCCCATAGTGCCGGTGTTAAGCTAGCCCAAGTTGAGGCAACCAAATACCTCTAGTAGGGCATGACCTCTGCAATACATTCTTTTTCATTTAATTGTGGGACTTCCCTAGCTAGAACACAGTGTGAAGTGACGAAGTGACCGAGTCAGTTGATGTTTCGAAGATCCGCCACATAATGTTCCTGGGAATTGATGGTGGGGAACTACTTCTTTATGTTCCGTATGATGGGTCCACAAATGTCAACCACGACATGCTTGCAGCACTTCTAAGAGCCATCATGCAGTTCTCAGAGGACTCCTTGAGTATGATTCGTTGGTCAAACTTCATCTACATGTTCCAAAAGGGAGAAACGTCCATTGGTCTAATGGGGATGAGTTCAGTCCCTGATCAGGAGATCTATAGGGACAAGCTTGTTAAGATACTCCACTCATTTGAAAGAGAATGCAGGACTCCTCTCGCAGCTCATGACGGGGATATTCGAAGATTCAAAAATTTTGCACTGGAGATAATCAAGGAACTCCCTCTTGTCAATCTAAAGCTTGATTCGGTTCCCAGAAGGACCGAGAGGGGCAATCGGATTCCTTGGCGAGTCGGAGAAGTTGATGTGAGCCTTGAGATTCTCCAACAGGCATCCAATGGCAAGCGCACGATTCAAGACATTATTGATATGACTCAGCTCCCCGCGCGGGATGTAATTGCCCTCATGTCAATTCTTGCATACTTTGGTTGGGTTGAGTTCGATTGGTTTTGAATCATAGTTTCGCGATGACCTTCCCAGGCGGCACAACAATATCACAGTCGAAGTAGAGTCCAATCATTGGGGTTTCAATCTCCAAAATACTCAGGTCATCATCTGGTCCACTTGTTATCTCAATCTCAACATCACCTGAGCGACCATTGTGAATGTCGTATGTCAAATATGCGGCAGTGAGAAATGATGCATCAAAGCCTTCACCAGTCACACTTGGAATCATCTTCACATTGACATTCGGGCCGCTGTCAATCCATTCTCCGTCTTCATCAAAAGTACATTTGGCGTAGAATAGCCGGTTGCCATGTCTGACGGTCGTAGCCGTTAGAGTATCACCCTTCCATTTCATCTGAATGTCGGCCAGTTTTCGCGGGTATCCCCAGAATTCTCTCCCCGACGCAAGTGCGACGTCTGTATCAACGTAGACATGCGCGAAATACACCCCGACCTCATCCTCACCTGTTTCAGGATTGTCGAACATGCATTGGACAAGTAGTGCCGATTCCCAAAATGTCCCCGTTTCAACACAAGGCTGTAGTCCAGTCATTATTCCAGCCAATGGAAGCTGTGAGGGACGTAGAGGCTCCGGAAGCAGCTTCTCAATGGATTCCACAGTTGGATTGAATAGGGCTAGGAAGATATTCGCATCCTTGTAGTTATACGGGGGCGGAGGGTATAGTGGACTCTTCAATGGTGTACTGAATATCTCTGGCAATGCTGTCACCTCCCCTTCGGTCATGACAGCCGGCTATTGAATCTGTCGAGAGTGCAGGAGGTCTAATATCTTGGATGTGTCTTTGATGTGAGTGGTGATGGCATTGGAAAGAGGCTTTGCATGGCATCATTCAAAACAACCCAAGCATGCTAGAGCAGACTTTGAGAACATGTTGTCAAACAACTGTAATTCTGTGCTCATTGCTGTGTCAGAGAATGACCTAGAATATTGGTATCCAAACATGCTTGAGATCATCTCTGAGGCAAAAGACGTCGGTTTGCGGGTCTGGCTGAACTTCTGGGCTTTTGGTGGCGTGTTTGGAGGTGAACCTCCATCTTTCTTTCTTCACAGAAATCCGGACTTGAGACAGATTGCTGCTTTATCACAGGAAAAGATGCCAGCTGCATGCATCAATCAACCCGAGTTTCGGAAATGGTTCCGCCAAGAGGTCACCGGGATTGTTCGTGATTCCGAGGTTGATGGAGTCTTCATAGACGAGCCTCATTACGCTTGGACTTTCTCGACAGAGGAGTTCACCTGCGTGTGTGAGGTCTGCCGAGAGAGGTATAGAGACGCATTTGGAGGTCCTATGCCGATGAAATATACCGAAGATATCAGGCGATTTCGCGAAGACAACATGCACCAATTTCTCGTAGAAACGTGTCGGACCGTGAAGGAAACGAATGCCTCAACCGATGTCTGTGTATGCATCATTCCAGCTGACTTCGAATTTCTTGGAACTCCTGACTGGGACAAGATAGCATCCATAAAAGAAGTGGATGTGTTCTCAACGGATCCATACTACCATGTATTTGGGTTAGAACGAGAGTGGGCCATCGATGCTGCAAAAAGGACCATCGCAACCGCAAAGAAACACAAGAAGAGGAGTCAGCTATGGCTTCAGATGTTCAGACTGAGTGCAGGCGATGAAGAATCTGTGGCCTCTCTTGTTCCCGAGTATGTCGAGCTGGGAGTGGACTCATTATTTGGATGGAGCTACTTGGCTAACAAAGGAACGACTATCTCTAGTGACAATCCTGACCTCTTGTGGGACCTAGTGACAAGGGAATATCGTAGGATAGGTTGACCTTCGATATATCAAAAATCGACTTATCCACCTATGTATCTAGAGGCCCGCTCTCTTGAAGATCATTGGCCAGAGGAAGATTCCTACGAATGCAACCAAGAAATAACGAAGTGTCCTGAGCCAAATCTCAGCTGTCGGAAGAACTTCGTGCAATCCCAGCATCATGCCAATGACCAACACGAGACCTATGACGACTCGGGCGATTAAGCGAGGCATTCCTACTTCCAGATCAAATTTGACATACCTATTCTCCAATGGAAAGGCTACAGCCGCTCCTATGGTCAGTCCACCCAAAGCACCGAAATTGTCTCCCGGTGGATACGGAAGTATGGACCCTATCACTAGCAGAATGATGCCGATGATAAATAGCAGCAGGTACCAATATTCAGTTCTGAGTCTTGATGCGAACAAAGAGATTTGGGACTCATAGTAGAATGCCACAAGGCCGATAGTAATGCCGATTGACCACCCAAGAAGAATGTCACCAAGGAAGTGAACTCCTAGATAGACCCGAGAGATGCCAATCAGAAACATGAGTATGATTGAAACTAGAATCATCCACCATGTCTTGACCTTAGCTCCTAGCCACGAGTACATAGCTCCTGCGTTCTGTGCATGATCGCTAGGCGTGCTATAGTTGGTAGCATCCAAATCTCCATACCAATAGCTTGCAGGTGGTCTTGGATTTCCAATGACATATTTCAACCAGTAGTTGGTCAAAACGGATACAATTATGATGAGCGTTAGCACAATTGCCTCTCTTTTTCGATAGGACCAGAAGGCAATGAGGAGGACGGAAACGAGGAATATCTCTCCACCCATCTCTGTTACAAGACTGAAGAAGGCTCCCGCCCACGGGAGCAGGTCCCGCATGAAGGTTGTGATGCTTGGATCAAAGACCATGACTCTCTCTCCTAGCGACGCAATGTCTGTATTACTCAAAGCGAATGAAAAGCCTGCCGAACCACCTGAGCAATATCAGAAGCTTAATAGTTGACCACCTGTTTGGTTTTCTCAGGGTGACTGATATCATGGTTCTCGAGAGTCTTGAACCCAAGATAGTATGGCAGATATTCGAAGAGGTGTTCATTCAGACTCCTCGGTCTTCAAAAAAGGAGGACAAGATTCGTGCCAGGATCAAGGAGTATGTGCGATCTAAATCCGAGGCGGCTGGAATACGCGTCAAAATCAATGAGGATGATACTGGGAATATTCTGGTGAAGACGCCGGCAACTAAAGGGATGGAAAAAGCTCCACCACTCCTTCTTCAGGGTCACATGGACATGGTCTGTGAAACTGACCGACCAGATGGTTTTGATTTTGACAATAATCCAATTCCTGTTAGGATACAGGATAATGGAGAGTGGGTTGATGCTGATGGAACGACCTTGGGTGCAGACAATGGAATTGGATCATCCATTGGACTTGCTCTTGTGCTGGATTCTGTGGTAGCACATGGCCCTCTCGAGGTTTTGCTTACCGTGGATGAAGAAACGGGTCTCGTTGGCGCATTTGGACTTGACCTAGCGAAGCTAGGAATTGAGAGCAAGATTATGATCAACATCGATTCCGAGGACTTGGGAGTCATCACAATTGGTTCAGCTGGTGGTGGCGACTCCACACTTACAAAGAAGCTGAGTCTGAAAGATGTGACGGGTGAAGCAACATTCTTTGACCTTACTGTATCGGGTTTGTTTGGTGGACATTCAGGAGTCGATATCCATGAGCCCCGTGCCAATGCAAACAAACTGATAGCACGAATTTTGACATTAATAGTCGAGAAGATGAACGTTCACCTGTGCAGCTGGAACGGAGGGAGCAAACATAACGCAATTACTAGAGAGTCAACCGCGAAGTTTGCTGTGGAAACTGGAATGGCTGCGGAAACAGAGAATCTGCTTGAAGAAGCACGCGGTGCAATTCTAGCATACTATAAGTCTGATGCTCCAGGTTCGACCCCTCTCGAACCTGATATCAAGATTGAGTGGAAGGTATCGGAACCTGCTCCAGCATTATCACTTGAAGAGTCCAAGAAGATCATCCAATCAGTGAACGTTATCCCCCATGGTCCGATTCGGTTCTCGCCTAGCGTTGAAGGTCTTGTTGAAACTTCCAACAATTTGGCTATCATTAAGACTGAAGATTCAGAGATGTCCGTCTTGATGTCTACAAGAAGCAGTGTTGATTCGGAACTGGCGTCATTCAGGAAAATGATCTCCGATTTGGCAGCACTCAGTGGGTGGGAAGTGGCTCAGAAGGCCGCATACCCCGGCTGGAATCCGGAACCAAAGAGTCCATTTCTCGCATATGTTCGATCACATCTTGAGAAAGCGTCGGATAGGGATGTTAAGGTTGAAGCTATACACGCTGGATTGGAGTGTGGGATAATCGGTGCAAAAATCCCGGGTATCCAGATGGTTTCGATAGGTCCTAGGATGGAGAATCCCCACACTCCAGATGAACGCGTCAGGATTGCAGATGTAGGCATCCTCTATGATGTGATGAAATCTATTCTCAAGGATTTGCCCAAGCTATAGGTCAGATAGTCTTAGCATCTTCAGCTTATTGGCTGGAGGTCTGCCAGTTTCTCTATTCCATCCTCTATGCTTGTACCACGTCTTCAGTTGGTCTTCCACATCGGGGACATGACCTTCAGTGGGTCCATCAAGTGGTTGAAGCACAATATCCGGCAGTTTCTCATTGCTGGTGTTGTATCCCATCTTAAGATTGAATAGACGCATGAGGGTGAATATCCTCTCCCCAGTGATTGCAAGCTCATTTACTGAGTAGTCCCAACCATTTACCATTTTGAATAGCTCCACCAACTCTTCTGCCAAAAATGGGTAGAAATTACAGACTCCTGCAGAATTAGTGATGCATCTGAAGTCCTGTTGCTTAGCAGTAATGTCAGCCTCATTAGCAAACCTATCAACACTCTCAATCTCGAGTAATTCGTTTGTCTGTCCCATCTGAACATTGTACATGTCCGCAGTCATGTGGCATGCTCCTCGTGGTGAAGTTGCATATCCTATAGCCAATCCGGAAAACCCTCTAGGATCGTGCATTGGAAGCTCTAGCCCATTAACTTGAGCAGCTAGGTTTGCATATCCAAACTTCTTTCCAAAGGCAAGTGTGCCCTCTGCCATCAGATCTCCTATTCCTTCTCTCTTAGCCATCTTGTCCAAGAAGGCCAGAGCCGAATCAACTTCACCCCATTGGGGTTCAATCCCATCGAGGTCTTTCTTGGATATCTTACCCTCAATGAAGAGATAGTAGGCAAAGGCAACTACATTTCCTGCTGAGATAAAGTCCATTCCGAGTAAGTCAAGTGTCTTGCTGCAATGAACAAGAGAGTCCAACTGGTTGTTTAGAATTAACGTACCCAACGTTCCTGTGACTTCAAGTTCAGGTCCTGCAAACTCCTCTGTAGCATACTTTCCGCCCTTGATCTCGACCTTTCTTCCACAACCGATTGGGCATCTGAAACATGCAGACTTGCCGACGAGGAAAGTCTCCCGGACTGATGTCCCGCTGAGATTATAGGAGTCGAAATCAGAAACCGTATAGTATCCAGCTGGAAGGGAGCCATACATCATGCTAGCCATGTCAACATATCCAGCAGTACCGAGATCGGAGTACATCTTGAAGGTAGGGTCGTCTCTCTTGTCCTCATTCAGGGCCTTTGCATATTCAATCAGCCCATCTGAATCTGCCACAGGGATCTTTCTGTCTGTGCCATTGACAACAATAGCCTTGAGATTCTTTGAGCCCATGACCGCTCCCATGCCAGTGCGTCCAGCTGCTCGATAATGGTCCACTATGACACCGGCATATTTGACCAAGTTCTCTCCTGCTATCCCAATCCTCGCAACGCCTGCATTTCTGAGTCCCGTTTCTTTCTTCAGCTCGTTCCACACAATCTGAGTGTCCTTGCCCCACAGATGATTCGCATCTCTCAATTCAGCTATATCATTGCTTACAAACAAGTATGAGTGTTCTATGGCTTTTCCTGTAAACAGAATCCCATCATATCCTGCAAACTTCAGATCAGCTCCAAAATGCCCTCCTACGGTACTGTGACCCCAGAGTCCTGTCTGAGGGGACTTGGCACAAAATGATGTCTTGCTACCTGTAGGAACCATTGTCCCAGTAAATGGTCCAGTAAGGATGAAAAGCGGATTATCCGGACCAAGCGCTTCTGTCTTCGAATCAATCATGCCATAGAGAATTCTGCATGCGTAGCCAGCGCCTCCAATGAAATCTCGAGCAATCTTGGGATTGAGGGGTTCGTCAGATATGATGCCAGTGCTGAGGTCAACTCTTAGGACCTTGTTCCGATATCCATACATCCTCTTCCCCTCGGTCTTAGAAGTCGATTGGATTTCCCTCAAACATATACTCGTAAATCCTTCTGATGATTCCACTGTCTATGTTTCTGGGATTCATTGTTATGGTGGCATCCATCATGGCGTACTCGACAAGCTTGTCAATCCCTGCTTTGAAATCCTTTTTCTTGACCTTCGCTGCTTTCAGGCTTGTTGGGCTTTCTATTATGTCCATGAAATCTCGTATTGCCTGAGCGAATTTGCGAGCCACAGTCAAGTGTCTTCTGCCTGTGATTCCTATCAGGCCAGCAAGCTCTGAATAGTGGCGTGCCGCATCAGAATTTCCCTTGCAAGTGTATTCGATGACATATGGGAGAGCCATACCTACTGCAAGTCCATGATGAAGTCTGAGAACTGAGCCAAGGCTGTGACCAAGAGAGTGGGCCAAAGCCACTTGAGAATTGCCGAAGGCCATCCCAGCAAGTGAGGATGCAATTAGCATTTTCTCCCTGGCTTCCAAGTCATCAAGGTTTTCGACAGACCTGGGAAGCCATTCAAAAACCATCTTCACAGCCTTCATTGAGAACCCGTCAGATATGTCGTTCTTCCAAGTAGATACATAACCCTCCACAGCATGAGTCAACGCATCCATTCCAGTTGTAGCAGTGAGATTCTTAGGCAAGTCTTTAACGAATGAAGGGTCGAGAATGGCAAGAGCTGGGACGAGCTCTGAATTGACAGTTGCAAACTTCCTACCGCTCTCATCCTCTCGAATCACAATTGAATGAGTGCCCTCTGAACCAGTGCCAGCTGTTGTGGGAATGCATACAAGTTTTGCTTTATTCGCCACGCCAATCTCATCAAAGGGTGTGAGGGCAGTCAAATCCATGTCCGGCTGGGCGTACAGAACCCAAGCAGCTTTTGCAGTATCCATGACACTGCCTCCTCCAACTGCGATAATCGTGTCCGCCTCGAAGCTCCTTATCCCGCTAGCTGCATCCTTTACTGATGATATACGTGGATCTGGTTCAGCACAGTCCCAAACGGCGACATTCCACTGGTTCTCAGCCAGGATCTTCGTGACCCTATCTACTAATCCGAGCTCGTTGATTACTTTATCAGTGACAATGAACGCATTCTTACCTGGGAGTCTCTCGAGTTCTTCTATTGCGTCTTCTCCAAACACGATTTTTGGAATAATGAATTCCCAAGACATTTTCCTCAACCTCTGTTTCCCTGATGCAAGAATGGGCTAGCCATCAGACTCAATGCACACAGAAACTATGAACGCCCTCTTATGTGTGATGCCTTACTTCTCAACTACATGGGCTGGCAACGATTGGATAGTCTTTACTGCATCAGAAACAATCTCATCAATCAGGTTCTGGACTGTAGGCATGTTATCTATCCGCCCCATTGCCTCTCCTCCAAACATCAAGGCCATGTCCTCTTTTCCATCAATTAAGTTGTCAAAACCGTCTCGTTCCAGCTTCAGAATTGCCTCATTAGAATCAAGAGGCTCTCCTAGGTAGAATCGTGGGACGTCTTCCAGTGTCTGTTCTACAATCTTCACAGCCCTGTTGTTTCTCACAAATCGCATTGGACCGAATAGACCCCTGCCCACAAGCGTCTGCCTTTCTTCCCTATCTAAAATGGCTTTCTTCCAGATTGGCTCAAAGTCGCTCTCTTTGGTAGCGATGAACCTTGTTCCCATCTGAATCCCCTTGGCTCCCAAGGACAGGGCTGCAGCCAATGTGTTTCCATCGCAGAACCCTCCTGCAGCAACTACCGGGGGCTTAACGGCCTTTGCCACTGCCGGTATTAGAACCATTGAATGAACGGGATCCCAAGACACATGGGCTCCTCCCTCGTGTCCAGAGGCTACTATTATGTCTGCACCAGCCCTCTCTGCCTTCTTTGCGTGATATACTGATGGAACTACGTGTGCCCAGATGAGGCCCTCCTTTTTCAACAGTGCCCACGGCGTTGGATTACCTGCAGATGTGACGACGATACGTAATGCCCTCTCAATATCGGAATCGCCCCGTCTAGCTTCCACAACACCCCTCGCAAACATCTCTGAAGCTAGTATGAACTCTGCGGCTACAGGGATGTTTACGCCAAAGATGCCCCCTGATCCCCGAGTTCCTTCTGTCACTGCCTCTATTGATTTCTGAAGAAGAATAGGTGGTGGGTCTGACCCAAAGATTCTGACAGCGTCTATGGGCGCAGCTTCCGGTAACAGTGTAGCAGCCATGCCAATGCAGCTGATTACACCTAAGGCGCCAGCATTGGTGACCGCTATGGCTAGGTCTTCGGTTTTATATGGTCCCATTCCACCTTGGAGTATGGGATGTCTGATTCCAAGAATGTCACATAACTCAGTATGCAGAGAAGTCATAGCCCTATTGAGAGAAAACCTCCCGATTTAAGTATGTCATCTATTCAAGGCAATGGGAATATCGGATGATAGGATGCCTGCCAGATGACGAGTGCAATGAATGTGATCAGTGCAATTATAATGCAGAACGCAATGTAGCTAAGGAATCTGCTTGCAAGAATCTCTGCCAACCTATCTGTGTTTTTAGACACACCATCGCTCATCATTGAGTATTCATGATCTTCTACATTCGACAAATGTTCCACTCATTGCCTCTCTATTCATCGGGCCATTTTGTGGGCACTAAAGTGGTGGCATTGACTAGCTCCATGGCGGCCTTTGTATACCGCATGATTTTGCCCATATCGCCCTTACCCAGCTTGAATTTTCGTTGCATTAGTCCTTTAATGGGATCTATCTTCTTGTCGAATAGGAGCTTCCAGTTCTTCAAAGGGCCTTCATATGTGAACTCAGCGTCATCATCCTCTTTGGCCATTCTCGCCGCTCTGCACTTGCCATGGTAGAGGTCGATATAGAGCCGCATTGGCTCTTTTACTGTTTCACCATCAGCTGTCACTACAAAGATGAAGTCTCCTTCCCAATCGTGCGCAGCATCTTCATAGGCCTTACTTGAGTTGACCACTTCCACATACTTCTCGACCCATTCATCTGAGGGGAATATTAGCTTCTCATCACCCATATCTG
>JBHLQS010000064.1:0-14944 GCA_048883405.1 Candidatus Thorarchaeota archaeon | reverse complement strand
GCTGGTCAATTCTCATGGATACTGCAGATTGGTTTGAGAAAGGTAGAGAGGCGATGCAGTCAGGGAATCTTGAAGACGCAATCAATGCATTCAATCAAGCCGCCAGTCTGACGCCATCATCCTTTGCTGCATGGTGGGAGCTTGGACGAGCCTGCAATCTATACGGTACTGAGATCGAAGGCACAGGTGACCACTCTCGAGCAAATATGTATAAGATCAAAGCTGCATTCTCTTTTGATCGAGCGGCAAGAGCAGACCCGAATGATCCTAATGCCGAAAAGGCAAAGGCGTACGCTCATACCATCCGTGATGCACAGAAGAGGAAGAAAGAGATGGGTCTGTTCGAGTAGATGGGTACATCGAAGAAAGAACGCATACGTTCACTCCAAGGTATACTCTTCGCCCTTACCGAGAATGACAACCTTTGTTGATGATCCGCCCTCAACTTTCTCCCTGAAGACTTTCGGATCCGCATCCTTGATATGCATTGGAATGGCAATCTTGGGATTCATCTTTATGGCGGCCTCTGATGCTTCTTCAACATCCATTGTGAAGGTATCACCACACGGCAGCAAAGCAACGTCAAAGTCCCACCAATCATCCATCTCCGGAATGAGGTCGGTATCTCCTGCGTGATAGATCTTCCTTCCATCTATCTTCACTACATAACCCACACCAAGGTCCTTTGGATGGAATGGCTCACCGGGTTTACGAAACCGCTTCACATTGTAGGCGGGTACAGCACTTATGGTTATCTCAGCAGACATCATCTTCATGAACTGGCCAGGTCTCAAATCCCAAACAATTCCTCCGCCGAGCTCTTTCTTGAGGCTCTGAGGAGCAATGATGGGGGACCCCAACTTGCGTATCTTCTTGATTAGTTTCTTATCGAAATGGTCCTGATGCCCATGAGTGACCAGAATAAGGTCAGCTGGACCAAAGTCTTCGTTCTTCAAACCTGTGTTCTTTGTTGACGGGTCAATGTAGATATGCTGTTCATCAGCCTTTATCAAGAAACTGGCATGTGCCAGATATCGAATTGTTATTGCCAATCAAGTCACCGTAGGATGCCAGGGAAATCCTAGGTATATTTCTTTCATAAGGGATGTTCACAAGTGAGAGTACAAAAGACAATACTGTGAACTCTCACCATCTGTCTATCAGAAAGAGAAAAGAGTTGGTCCTCAACGACTCCATTTGATAGGATTCGCATAAGCACCAACTCTCAATATGGAATACTCTAGAGCTCAGCTGTCATCTTTGCGACATCTTCTGCTGGAAATGCGAGCATTGTTCTTGTTCTGGCCGCGCCACCTTTTGCCAATTCGAAGAGTGCTTTCATTAGCGATTCGTTATCGGGAGCTTCAACTATAGCAACGATATCATATTTGCCCATAGTATAGTAAAGTCCTTTTACTTCGCACTTGTATCTCTTAGCAAGTTCGAATGCTTGCTGTTGTCGCTTTCCTTCTTCTTTCAGATTCTCAATTGCATCAGAGGTAAGATTTCCCATAATCACAAATGTAGGCATAATTCAACCTCCCCTAAGTGATAACGAATTTATGGTACGAATACACAAATTAGTTTTTGCAAAATTCGAGCGCGAGTCAGGCTTCTCATGCCTTTCTTCTTCTTAAGGAGTCAGATTCTGCTGTGAATAATGAAGAAAAGAAGAAGAGCTGGCAGGCTAGAGCCCACCAACTCAGAAATGTCTGGCTATGCCTTCCTCGCTTCTTCTTCGCGCTTTCGACGCTCCTTCTCCAGGTCCTCAATGCGTTTCTTCTTTGATTTCTCAGCCTTCTCAATTCGCTTGTTTACGTCCTTGATGCGCTTCTCTGCTTCAGACAATTCCTTCTTCCGACGCTTCTCAGCACTTTTATGTTCTTTTTCAGCCTCCTCAAACTCTTTCTTTGCGAGACGCATTTCTCGCTCTGCACTCTCAAAGCGGGTTCGCTTAGTTTCGGCAACAGTATGACATCGGTCAACTTCGGCATCGAGGCTTGAGCGAAGTTTTTCCATCTCTGCCTGAAAGCCCCGTAGTTCAATGTTGAAAGACTTGATGTCTGCCTCCAGCGATCTGACCTTCTCATCCCTCGAGATTTCGTCCACCGGTTCAGCAACGCGTGGAGTTGGAGCTACAGCAGCGAATGTCGGTTCAGGCGCTTCCTCTGGCTCTGAAGCTGCCGGCACTTCATATTCCTCTTCAGCCTCTTCAACTTCAGGCTCAGAAACTGGCTCCTCAACAGCGGGCGGCTCAGGAATCTCCTCCTCGATGAACTCTTCCTCTTCCTCAGAAACCTCAACGACTTCTGGCTCTGGTTCAGGTTCTTCAGCAGAAGCACGCTCTTCCGCCGCTTTCACCTTCGCGAGGATGTCTTTGACAACCGCCCTGCCTTCATCGTAATCCATTACCTCTGGTTTGGATTCCTCGACTTCTTCTTCGACTTCATATTGAGCTTCTTCTGCGGGTTCATCAGGAACAGGCGACGCTTCAGGTTCCTCGACTGCAGCAGAAGCAACTTCACTGGGACGCACAAGAGGCGCGTCATCTGAATCAGCAGGTGCTCCCGCAATTGGCTCAGGCTCTGGTTCAATAAGAGGCTCCGGCTCTGGCTCATCTATTTTAACGAGAGAGGCTCCGCAGGCCCTGCAGTACTTCCGCATAATATCATTCGCTTTTCCACACTTTGGACATGTCTTCAAATCGAACGACTCCTATATCATGGAATAATATTCTTTGAATAAGTATCAATCTTAGATATACATTTGGCGTGTTCAATAGCCATGGATTCTGAAAGGAATATTACCCGGCATCGAATTACCGAGTATTGTGTAGGTTTACGGGGTTGTCAAAGATGCAGCTGCTTGACTTTGCCAGTGTATCAATATTGACTACCTCTACAATGAGATTCGGAAGATGCCATCCAGAGTTGCAGCATCTTAAACAAGTGTGAACCCTTATCAGGAGGATTTGCCAAGAGAAAAGCGGCTGTCGGGGTGGCAAGACTTAGTTCTGTAGCTCAGGCTTGTTAAGGTATGGACACCAAGACAATGCAGATTTCTGTTTTGCCGGGCTATGGAATGCTGACCTAGGCAGCCACCTAGATTACTCATTCTAGAAGGAATAAATCATCGAGTAATACCAGCACCATTGAAGTAGGGTGTTGTGCGATCATCAATTGGAAGGAGGACCTCTTCTTACTCTCTCACGCAGTTCGTCGATTGCTGCGCGCATTCCATTGATATTCTCCAGCCACCATGTTGAGCCCACTTCTACCCATGATTCAATCGTTTCTCTGTCTGCTGAGGAATCTGTACCTGTAGTATCACCGCAGACAACAACGTCGTAATCATTCAGATTCCCTCTCTCAGCACACACTATCTCCAAAATCTGTGTCACATGTTCTGGTACGAGAGGCTCTGGCCAATTCGAGTGTATGGGCGAAACTCCATCATACCGAGCAGCTCTCTGGAAGGGTGCCTTATGAGGATAGCTACCACCAACCCAAATTGGAATCCCTGACTGTCGGGTTGGCTTGGGCAGAAAGGTCATCTCTTCAAGTCGATAGTGTTTGCCTTGGTAGGAGAACTTCTCACCTGTCCAAAGGCCTCTTACGATGTCCAGACTCTCATCCAGCATCTCCGCTCGAATCTTTTCATTTGACACCTCTCCAAAATACTCGAACTCAACATCAGTAGGTGCCCCAATCCCAACACCAAGAATTAGCCTTCCCTTAGATAGGTGGTCAACCGTTATCGCTTCTCTTGCTACTTTCCAAGGTCGCCGTCGGGGGAGTGGGGTGATTAAAGGTCCAAATTTGATTCGTTTCGTATTGCATGCAATGGCGGCAAGTGCAATCCAAGGATCAGCGAATTGTGAGACCATATCTTCTTGCTTGAAGACTAGCATATGGTCCCATAAGAAGAAGCCATCCCAGCCTGCCTCTTCAGCCTCCACAGCAATCTCAACCAATGTGTCTATATTTCCAAACCAACCAAAGTTGGGGATGCTTATGCCGTACTTCATCTGCTACGCGCCATTTCACTCGCGAACACGGGTTGATATGGAACCTCCACTCGGAAACATTGAGTGACGATGGCACGAAGGATTCTTCAAAGAGGAATTGATCATCCAATGATTGAGGCTGAGATATGAGCATAGTCGTAGATATTGATGATACGCTGATTGAAACCAAACATAGATTGCATGGAGTCTGGAAGCTGGTAGTGGATTCAGAAGTGCCAATGGAAGACATTGAAACACTCAGCTATGTAGATGTGTTCATGAAACATGCCTCCGATAATCAGAAGCAGCGAATTAGCGATTTTCAACAGCGCTTCTGGGACTTATTACTATGTGAAGATGAGATGGGCTACGAGTTGGCTCGACTTGACAGACCAATTTCTAATGCGGCTGAGGTGCTTCGTGCGTGGAGTTCGCATTCAAAGATTGTATACTTAACGGGCAGGTTGGAAGGGACAAGGGAATTCACACTTAGTCAGCTGGAAGAGTTTGAATTCCCAATTGAGAACACTGACCTTGTGATGTATCAATCAAGTGACTTCTCTCGAACAAGAGGTTTGGGAACTGGTCCAACACTTGTTGAAGCGAGGACTCGACTCTTCGGAGAAATAACGAAGAAGCATCGAGTGACCAGAGTAGTGGATGACTATCCGGGATATTTCAGCATATACAAGATTCAGAATGTTCCAGACAGAATTGGACTCTGTATCTCAAAGAAGTACACAGCAAAGAGATTCGTGCATGAGGGGGCAACCAGAGTTGTGTACAGATGGGAAGAGCTACTAGATTGACAGTCGCGCTCTAGAATATGACCGAAGCCTTGGTATCCCATCGGGTGTAGAGTCTGGCATCGGGTTGGAGGATGAGATATCGAGGGGATTGCTGTTCCTTAGAAATCATGCAATCGTCATTCCAGACAATCCCCATACCTTGAGATTCGTATTTCCAAACTCCCATGGGAAGCAACTCCAGTCTAGTGTGTTTCCTATTTGCGAATTCCTGAGCAAAATCATTATACCTCTTAGAGGCTAATCCATATGCCCCTCTGAGCTTCTTAAAGGAAACCTGGTCCGGCTTCCAAATAGACTTCAATTGATTTAGAATTTCATCCAACGTGAACTGGTCAAACCAGTTTGTCATAGCTACAGATAGTCTGAGAGTAAATCCTTTGGATTGAATTCTTTTCGAAAGGCCTATTGGATCATAATCATACTGAGGAGGCACTCTCATTATCCCAAGGACTTCATGGGAGTCTAAGGCGGGGATTGATAGGGAGATGACTCGCACACCCATTTCATAGAAACGGTCAAGCTTCTCTTCAGTCAAGCCAACTCCACTCGTCTGAAGCTCCACGTGTGAAAGCCAAGGTGTAATCCTGTTTAGGATACCCATAATGTCCTCAATGTATGTCATGTTGAGAGTTGGTTCACCATGGCTTGTGATCATAACCGCCTCCACTCGATCAGCCGCGTATCTGAGTCGCCTCTCAATCTCTCTGTGCCATTTCTCATGGTCGCTCCTCCAGTCAGTCCTGAATTTCGTTGCATGTTGTTTGTAGACACAGAATCCGCAATCGTTCATGCATCCTGCAGGAACTGTGATTTGAAGCGACCCTATCAAGTGGCGGCACCTTTCAAGTGCAATGATGGTTGCTGGTTCATTTAAACATGCGAAAGAAGTCAATACTTGCCCATGAAGTGAAAGAGGAACCAAATAATGCCATCACCCTAGATTTGCAGAGACAACTAAATACCACAAAGGAGAGAAGCCCGCTATCGGAGATGAGGAATTGGAAGAGAAATCTAGAAGCATCCTAGGAATTGTGGGGAGCCCGCGAAGAAATGGAAATACTGAGATTCTGGTGGACGAGGTTCTGAACGCTGCTGAGGAGAATGGAGCAGCAGTGGAGAAGGTCATCTTGAGCAAGTTGGATATCAGACCCTGCAGAGCCTGTGACACATGCAGAAAGACTGGGAAATGTGTCCAGAAGGATGACATGGAAGAGCTTGTGACGAAGATAAAGAACTCAGATGCTCTAATATTGGGGACTCCAGTTTATTGGTGGGGACCGACAGCTCAATTCAAGGCGTTTCTGGATAGATGGTATGGTGTTTACAACCAGGGGTTTTTCAAGGAGAAGCAAACAGTCCTAGTGATACCTCTAGAGGACACAAAGGAGGCAACCTATAGCCCGATTCTCAACATGTTCAAGGCCATAATGGATTACTTGCACATGAACCATCTTGGAACCATACTGGCGCCAGGGGTGTATGAAAGAGGCACAGTGCGTGACCATCACGAATTCATTGATTCTGCCAGAGAAATTGGAAGGAACCTGGCAGCCCCAAAGGACTAGCTGCATCGTTCGTTTCCAGAAATATGAAGAAGTTGGCAGCGAAAGACTGCCAACTAATAGTCAGATAATTCCGCTGACTCACTTCCTCCTTCTGCAGACTGCAACTATCAAGAGAAGGAAGATTGCAACACCCCCTGCGATAATAGCAGTTTCCAAGGGGAACTCAGAGGGCGGAGGAGGACCGGCCGTAGTTGTTGTTGTGCTACTGGTACTTGTTGTCGTAGTCGGCTCCGGATTATTGACTGTGAATGTAGACTCCTGAGATACTGAATTCCCAGCATTATCAGAGATCACGAAGGTCAGGTTGTACTCCCCATTAATCCAGTCAGTTGTGTTCCACAGAAATGTACTTGGTACATTTGCATCGGTGAAAGCAGACGAACCATTTACGAAGACCTCAATCCCTGCAATGCCACTGCCTTCATCAGTTCCATTGATGGTGAACTCAACTTGCCCTTGGACTACAGAACTTGATGGCTCTGTGACATCTAGTAATGGATCAATGTCATCGCCTACAGTGTAAGTTTCCAAGGACGATACAGTTTCATTTCCCCCATAATCAGTCGCATTAACGTAGTATTCTACAAGAGTACCATATGGAGCTACAGGGATGGTAGCCTCATAGCTAATGCCTTTGGTCATCTCAACGACGTACCATGAGCCATTGTTATATGAGAGAGTCACGTCAATTAGTTCAAAATTATCTGTCACATTGGCAGACACTGTCACAGGCGTGTAGTATGTCGGCACCTGTGGATTTCTAAAAACTGGAGAGAATTCAGGACCGTGGGTGTCCTTTATGAAGTTGATATCATCGAAGATAGCAGAGATTGCCGCCGCACCATTGGCTCTCGCAACTAGCTCTATGTTGGTTATGTTCCAGTTTGACTCTCCAAAGACAGCAGAGATGTCTGTGAAAGGATTTCGGACTAGGTTCAACCAAGTTCCAGTTGTGCTATAGTCTTCAGCGTAGTAGCGTGCGATAAGGGAAGTATTCACGCCAGCAGCTGTAGCGCTACCGCCTAGATAATACTCAAGATGATAATCATTGTCAAAGGAGAAGTCAATTAGTGCATAGCATGGAAGAGACCCTGAAGGCACAACTGAAACTAAGCGATACCAGAAGGAGGTATAGATGCTCCTATCAAGCGGCAGGAAGGTATTGCGATGAAATCCAGCAGTAACAAAACTGGTTACTGAAACCATCGCCGCCCAATCACCGGAATGTGATACATCCGTTCGATCCTGCCAGGCATCACTGGTGATGCTCGTCCATCCAGTACATTGCTGTGCGACATTCCAACGCCAATCTTGTTCAAACCCAGGATCATGAGCTGGATAATCCATGAAACTGAAGTCATCTAGAAGCAGAGACACAAATGAACCAGCATTATCACCTGTTCCAATATAGAAATCGAGGTATTGAATCGTTACATTTGTAATGCTTAACTCTGTGAAGACATCATCCAAGTTAATTGATTCATGCTGCCATGCATCCCGGTTTCCATATCCCGAGGCCGTGAAATAGAATGCATTGCTGGTATTTGTGAACGATGCATCGTTTAGGTATCGACCGAGATACCAATAGAAGTCATACATGTGAGTTGTATTCTGCGCATGAAGGTAGAAGTATGCCAATTGACTGCTGTCGGCAACTGGAGCATCAGCATATTTCCAATCGAATTCCACCAATCCAGTCCCCTGCCCTGTAACAAAGTACCCTGCGGGATATCCAAACGTGTTCCTTAGAGTCAGTTCTGTACCATCCAAAGCTACAAGTGCTTCGGCAGTTAGGTTGACGGACCTCAATCCTTCAGTCTTGTCAAGTGATAGAAGGGCACTACTAGGATTGCAGCGATAATCCTGGAATCCGCTAGGTTGACCGGATTCAAAGTCGCCATCAGTGATAAAGTCATATCCCGTGGCGTTCCGCAATGTCAAATCATCAAAGATGAAATCTGATGCTGTATCCATTCCTTCGGGAGACCAGACTGTTATTGCCATAGTTGAGAGACGCAGACTTGAATCAATAGCTCCGAAAACAGCCTCGTAGTCGCTTGTTATGTTTCTAGCTAGGTTATTCCAAATGCCAGTTGAGCTATTCAATTTGATATTCGCTTGATTTGTATAATTGTTGTAGCTAAAACCATTTTCGTAAGAAAGAAGATAATTAATTGTGAGAGTCTGAAGGAGGTTATTGTAGATTTTGACCTCAAACCGAATGAATGCATTATAGCCAGAGGAGGTGCTTGGGATAGACTCTATGAAGTAGAAGAAATCGATGGACAACTTCTGGTCCAAATATGCGAGAGGTATTGTGGAGAGAAATTGGTTATACTGTGCACTTCCGAAGAATTGAGGCGACCCTTTTGAATACAAGCGTCCTGCATACGCACCTGTATGCGTTCGGTCCTGATACGATCCATTCTGTTCAACATAAGCACATCCCATTTCTTCCCAGTACTCGGGGCCATTATAGGCATCAGTTTCTTCGAATCCTCCATTTCGTATCACATTGGTGATTAGAGGGTCTTCTCCCCCAATATCCGCCACAAGAGGCAAAACCTCAGGTGAGTTTCTGTAGATGCTATTGGATGCATCTTCACTAGACAGAGTTGGTGTATTGGGGCTTATTCCAGGCATCATTAGAATGATGGATATTACTACAAGAAGAAAATACTTGGAATTCAATGCTAAGATCTCCCTACAGGTTCAGGTTGGATTCCAGTACCCACGAAAATCAATAGAAAAAGCTTGTTCGGATACCTAGTGGATGAGAAAGGCACCATTTGTGCTAATTGCAAACAGGAACCAGAAGACAGACTAATGATAGAGAATTGAGAAATCGTCAGTGTGGAAACTGCCAACTCATTATCCATTGGATTACTTCATTGACGTGATCCACTCATAGACAGGGGCATAGGATACTAATTCTGCCTTTTCGATTTCACGTCGTTGTAATCTTCATCTGTTACAGGTCCCAGCCACTCTGATTTCCCCTTGTGTCGATTGGTTGGTATAGCAATATGTACAAACCAGCTATCTGCTGTTGCGCCATGCCAATGTTTGACATTAGGGTGTATTTTTACCACATCACCTTTTTGAAGGGGTTGCACTGGCTTGCCTTCTTCTTTGAAGTACCCTTTACCTCCAGTAACAAGCAGAATTTGACCACCAGGATGTCTATGCCAATCAGTTCGGGCACCAGGTGAAAAGGTCACATTAAACACGCGACAATTGAAGATGTCGTCATCAGGCACCAACGTTTCGACCCATGCTGTTCCTGTAAAATTGCCATCCGTAATTTTATTGCCTTTCGGGAAGATTACGCTTTCACGCAGGTCGCTGGACATATTCATGTTAGCCTCCTGTACTTGATATATTATTCACAAACCATCTCAAGGATTTTCAAAGTTTCCTTTTCTTCGAGCTATCCACAATTAATGGACCTACCAAGGCAATCTGTCAAAAGTCTTAAGTCGTACCTCATAATACCGCAGGACTGAGTTATTCCTAAGTCATTGAAGCCTTTGGTATACATGTGCTGTTTGCCCTGAGGGGGGTTCCTTGATTTCTTTGATACTAGTCGTGGTAAGAAGGAGGATGAACGAGATTGGAAGTCGAGGAGCGTATATGTAAAGGATGTGGCGCAAGACTGGATGCAGGAGTGAAAACATGTCCAAAATGTGGTCGCCTACATGTAGATTCTACCAAGGATCGTCTTGGATATGAGGACCGCGGGACAGTCGGTGTGCATCCCAAACCATCACCTGTTGTAGGGGTGGCTGCTATTTCTGAAACCTCCATGGAGCTAGACGAAATGGAGATAGAAGTGGCTGAACATGAGTTTGCTGAACCAGTTGAGGAAGAAATAATTCCTGAAGTACCTATAGATGTTAAACAAGAGGGGCTCAGTTGGCCAACAGAAGCAATGGCTCTAACAGTGAATAAACTTGGGTTCGATGAGGAGTTGGCAATAAACAAGGAACGGCCCTCAGGGATTGAAGATCTGACACTCAATGAGGGGGAGCAGATAATCGAGTTTGCGCCTGATATTGATCTACTTGGATTCGACATGTGGGCTGAACGTCGAGGTGGAACATGGGGTGGGGTTCTTACTCGAACCTTAGAGGACCAGACAAAGAATAGACGCTGTTTGCAATATGTATATGTCTACACACGTCAGCACACTGTTGTGAGTTTCTTCTGGATGGTCTTTATACCATTGCTGATGTTGATATGGACCTTCCTCGTTCCATTCATCTTCTCTGCCGAGATGGCTCTCTTTGAGGCCAGTATCCAGACTGGAAATCTCATTGACTTCCTGCTCTCACCTGGTGAGGCATGGATACCAATGTTAGCAACCGGTCTTGTTTCTCTTCCCCTATTCATGACTGGTCTTTGGCCTCACGTTTCTGAAGCCCGGAGAGGGCAAGGGAGCAAATTCAGGTTTCGAAGCACTACACTCCTGATATTCCTTGGAGCGCTGATGTGGGGAGTCTTCTTCAATGAATTAGTCATATGGGCCATGATTTTGATTTGGGGAATCTGCACATTATTCTGGAGAGTTCGTCCTACTGGACATGAGATGGACTACATTCCCATCTTTGTCTGGTTAGAGAAGGACAACGACAAATGGAAGCTTGCCAATGCCGCTTGGGACTACTTCCACTATAACGCAGAGCAGATGTCCAGGGAGGAGCTAGAGGAAGAAGATGCTCTCAGAAAGGACTCAAATGTCCAGCTTCTGATGGACAACCCTTGGCACTCTCTTTTCCTTGGCTCTAGGGACATAAGGGGGGAGTTGAACATGATGACTGGCAGTATAGTCCTCTTCATTATCAGCATCGGACTTCTCTGGGGAATCTTCTTCGAAGACCTATTCGCAGGCTACACTTGGAGTAATTGGGCCATGCTCGGCATCTTCTTCATGTTTGCATTGTCAGGGAGCATAATCGCTCGTTTTCCATCATCACTCATCAAGGACAAGAGCGACTACACTAAGGACGGTTCACATTTGACTGATGAGAAGCTGAGAGTCCTTTGGAATTTGGGTACCGATGAGGTGAGTAGGATGGGACGCTTTGTATGTGTCAGTAAGATACAGAATCCATTCAGCGTAGAAACTGAATTCGCAGCATTCCGTGACGACAGCAGGTAACTGATTAGAGCAGAAAGCAATTGAGAGATGGTAGATTAAGTCCTGCCAACTCCCCATTTCAGAAGTTTGCTTCATGGACTTGACTCATTCATAAACTGGTGTACAGAGTACCTTCATACGCTCCTTCTCCTAGCTCATCCTATGACTAACATGCTTCTAAAAGAGGTTCTTGTTCAATTTGAGAATAGATGAAGTGTACCACTGAATTCGGATAGATTGAAAGAAGAAGCGGTTGGACAAGAAATGAAATTCTTCGATTTACGTTTTTCGAAGGATTGATGTCTAGGAAGAAGCCAAAATCTCTCGAGGCAGCCTGAGTTGATAGCAGACTTACCTGATGGACTTAGAGAATCTGGGGCTATCGAAGTCAGAGAAAAACTCGGAACTATCTCTGGCGGAGATATCCTCGATGTAGGCACACAAAAGGGTGACTTCATTAACACGTTGATGAAGACTCTGAAGGGATACAACTCATTCGTAGGAATAGACATCTCAGCAGATGACTTGGAAAAAGCAAGAGAGCAATTCAAAGACGCTCCAGTGGAGTTGATGGAAATGAATGCTGAAACGATGTCATTTCCAGACAATCACTTTGATACAGTGTGCATCTCATATTCAATCCATCACCTGGAGAATATTGACACTGTACTGGCTGAGATGCATCGCGTGCTAAAACCCGGAGGCAATTTCATCATCCAAGAGTTGTATTCTGATGGAGAACAGACTGAAGCTCAACGATTGGACAGGGATGTGCATAATCTGAATGTAAAGATCGATACCATCTTAGGCATCCCTCATTTCGAGGCGTTAACTCGTCAGAGATTGAAAGACTCAGTCAACAATGTTGGTCTGAGTGCTGTAGAGATCTATGAGTCCTCATGGTCTGTCAAATGCCTATTCTGTGAAGATGCTTCCGATTGTGAACACCCACTCAGAAAGGAGAATGTCGACTTTGTAATAAAGGAGATTGATGCTGATTTGGCTCGAATAACTGATCATCCGTCTTATGTTGAATTGAGGAAAGAGGGAGAATCAATCAAAGAGAGAGTCAGAGTTACAGGGTCATCTGCAGCATCCGTGATGTATTTCTTCGGAAAGAAGTAGTGTCAAAGCAAAATCCGAGCCAATGCGTTTCAGATTTCATGCCAAGAGTTGCATGAATTTCTCTGGAATGGCAAAGATAGTGAGTGGACATTTGAGGAAAAATAAAGGAATGAGGGGAAGATATCGTTCTTCCCTCTCGTTCGGTAAGTATGCTAAGTTTCTCCAGCATCTTCAACGTATGCATCTTCTCCAAGTTGGCCTTCATCAAGGTCGCTCTCAACTATGTCTGTGACCCTGACAGGAGTCACCTTATTGATTAGCACTAGCATAACATAGGTGAACGCGAAAGCCCAAACCATGGCTAGTGTAACAGCCATAACTTGCACGCCAAAGAAGACAAACCCACCAGCTAGAAGGCCTTCAGCGCCTGCTGCATTGACAGATGTAGTTGCGAAGACCCCTAGAAGTACTACTCCAGTTCCGCCACCTATGCCATGCACTCCCCAGACATCTAGTGCATCATCCCAATGCCGCTTGTTCTTGAATGCAATGGCAGCATAGCATATGATTCCAGCCAGAATGCCAATAATGAATGCTGCAGCAGTGGTGACATAACCTGCAGCAGGTGTGATGGTTGCGAGCCCTGCTACTGCGCCAGTCAAGAATCCAACGAACTTCGGCTTCTTCTCTAGAACCCAAGCAAGTGCGAGCCATGTAGCTCCTGCCGCAGACGCGGCAAGGTCCGTGTTGATAAAAGCAATTGCAGTCACACTGTTCACTGCCAGCTCGCTTCCCGCATTGAAACCGTACCAACCAAACCATAGCAATCCTGTGCCCAGAGCCACCAATGGAATGCTATGCGGACCCCTATCTTTTATCGCTCGCGGTCCAACAAAGAAGACTGACGCCAATGCAGCAAAACCTGCTATACAATGGACAACAATCCCACCAGCAAAATCAAGAACGCCAAGCTGAGCAAGCAGGCCACCACCCCAGATCATATGAACAAAGGGGATGTAGACAAAGAACATCCATGCTATTAGAAAGATAAGATACGCTTTGAAGTCTACTCGGTTGGCAAAAGCCCCAGTAATCAATGCAGGGGTGATTATTGCAAACATCATTTGATATGCGATAAAAACCAATTCAGGTATCTGACCGTTCCCAGAGAATACATCAGTCGGAGTGACACCAATCAAGAATGCTTTGTCCAGATTTCCAATGATTCCGAAGGTATCGCCACTGAAGCAGAGCGAATATCCAGCAATAAACCAAATGATTGTCACTACGGACAGAGATACAAAGCTCTGAATCATTATTGTGAGAACATTCTTCCGACCCACGAGACCACCATAGAAGAAGGCAAGTCCGGGAGTCATCAACATTACAAGACTCGTTGCCAGAAGCATGAATCCAGTATTGCCAGTATCGAACTGCAACATCTGCAGTATCGCTTGTTCATATCCTATCGTGATTTGCACCTGCAAAACAGTTTGAAAAAAAGGCTGGGCCATCCCCCATTTAGATATTCACTTATGGCAGGAAAAGAGAATCGCTTGGAGTATTAGCAACCCCACGAGAAGCATGAGAGGTAAAGCTACGGAGTGAACATTTGACGAAAGAAAAGATGAGGAGGCAGATATCGTTCTTCTGCAGCAATTTTCATTTTTAGGTCCCATTTTTCACTTCCGTGATATTTATCGTACCAGACATGTTTCTGATATGCTCACCGCCTGATATGACATTCCCTAACTCATATAGGCCGCTTGCAGAGCCGAAACTATCATAGAATATTGCCACGTTTCCCCATGGCGCATAATATGCAAGCGTTCCAGACTGTGCATTTGCCAAAGGCATATCGGTTGTATCAAGTTTCTCTGGAGGATAGAAGATTTTTTCATTATTGCTGTAATCTTCAATGGCAATCGTCAAAGGCAACTGTTCATACAGTTTTTTGGCGGCTTGGCTGTTATTTAGCTCAAACACCATTGCATTGCCATTTGTCCGAATACTGATTTTCGTTTTTGCTACCTCCAATTCTTGGCTAGGTTCATCTTCCGATTCATAACTGATAAGATATGGTTCTTCCCGCTCGTTCTAAACGGATTACTTCATCGTCTTGACCTATTTGTAGACAGGTGTGCAGAGCTCCTTAATGCGCTCTTTCTCTTCATTCATGGGCCTTGGCTTCCATCCATCTGCCAAGAAACTATTCGATGATGAGCAAATTTGCTTTTTCTATCTCAGAGAGTAGTGTCATCTAGCTCAGTTTTCCTCCAAATACAGGCATCATGCTGGCACGTCCATAGTCTTTGATTTGGTCCACATTTCTTAGGAATTCCATATCTTCTTCAGAAAT
>JBHLQS010000063.1:0-14975 GCA_048883405.1 Candidatus Thorarchaeota archaeon | reverse complement strand
GAAGACAAGTATGAAGTCATCTACATATTCTGGTCTCGAAGCAACAGGACCCAGTATCACCTTCGTGTTTCACTTGAAGGCACCAATCCCGAAGTGGATACAATATGTGACATATTCCCAGGCATGGAGTGGCATGAGAGAGAAACTTGGGAGATGTTTGGAATCAATTTCAAGGGCCATCCTGACCTCCGGCTTCTGTTGCTTCCTGAGGAGCTGGAGGGGAAGTATCCTCTTAGAAAGAGCTTCGTGACAGATAGATCGCGGCTCAATGAGGCTGATAAAACGCCTCCAAAGCCCAAGCCACCAGAAGGAGGTGCTGCCGAGTGAGCCCTGACATTATAGATGAAACAACTGAGGTCTGGTTTGGGCCGCAGCATGTATCCGCGCACGGATGGGCGGCCAAACTAACTCTTGTTGGAGACTTTGTAGTAGAATGTGATCCAAACGCCGGATACTTCCATAGATCTGCTGAGAAGTGCTTGGAGTTCCGGAACTTCCGGCAAGGGTCTCTTATCATGGAACGGCTCTGCATGCTGGAGGCATTTCTCGCTGAATATCCCTACATCATGGCGGTTGAGAAGATAGCAGGGCTCGAGGTACCTGAACGAGCCAAGGTCATACGTACGATTATGATGGAGGCCAGCCGAATTCATTCATTGCAGTTCTGGTGGGGTCAGTTCTCGGCTGAGCTCGGCTTATTCGCTATGTTGCTGTGGCCGTGGGTCGACCGTGAGTTCTTCCTTGACACTTTCGAGGAGCTCAGCGGCTCTCGTCATGCTGTTTCTTTCAGCACTCCTGGAGGAATAAGATACGATTTCACTGACAAGGTGCTCAAGAAGCTCGATATTGCCTTGGAGCGGTTTGAGGACCGGATGCCCATGATGCGTGACATGCTCATGGGTAGTCCCACCTTCAGAGCAAGGACAGAGGGCATTGGTCACTATACGCTGAAACAGGGGCTGAAGTACGGCTTGAGTGGACCACCGATCAAAGCATGTGGCCTGCCAATGGACCTACGAAAGGATGCCCCCGACCCGAATCTAGCTTACGATATGATCGATTGGGAAGTTCCAATTACAGAGAGCAAGGAGCATCCTGGGGAGAGTGATGCTTACGATAGGATGGTCCAGCGATTCAAGGAAATGGAGACCTCAGTAGATATAATTCGAAAACTACTTCCACTAATTCCTGAAGGCCCCATTGTGGACCCCAAGGCACGAGCCAAGGCCAACAGACTCCCAGAGGGTGAGGCCTACGGTCGTGTCGAAGGGACAAGAGGAATATCAACTCTCTGGCTTAAGACCACTGATAAGGCGCAGACTCCTTACAGGGCCAAGATACGCGGACCTTGTTTCAACTCATACTACTCATTGAAACATCTGGTCCCTGGTGCGAAGTTTGCAGACTTCATTGCCATTTTTGGATCGCTTGATCCTTATCCAGGGTGGTGGGATCGCTGATGGGAGGTGTCATGTTGCAAATAGACTTCTTCGCTTGGCTTCAAGGAATCCCTTCATGGATTTATGGTGTGATTCAGTGGTTCTTCTACCTTGTAAGCGGGATCTTCTACTGGATCTGGGGCATCTTCACATGGATTTGGGCTGCCATCTTTGATGTTGCGAATTTCTTCTTTCTCATCAGAGCAATCCTATTCCCTGGTCTTGTCTTCATCCTCATGACGATTATCTTCGCAGTCTGGTATACTCGCAAGCTCTGGGGCAGAATTCAAGACAGACGAGGTCCTTTCCACCTAGGGAAATACGGAGGTCTCCAGCTCTTCGCAGATGCAATCAAGTTAGTAGGGAAAGAGACCATTATTCCCGATAAGGCGAGACGTTGGATGTACAGATTCCTTCCATCCTTGCTGCTTCTTGTCGTACTCATACCTTTCGCATTCATTCCATGGGATCCTATATGGTACATCGCTGACCTTTCAGTCAGCCTCGTGCTTGTCTTTGCATTCCTGACAGCTGTTCCTGTAATTGCGTTGCTGTCTGGCTGGATAAGCGGTTCAAAGTACACCCTCATTGGTGGGTTTAGAGCAGCTAACAATCAATTCGCTAGCGAGATTCCGCTCATCATCTCATCCGTTGGTCCTGCAATGATTGCTGGGTCTCTTAGTGTAATGGGAATTGCGGCGGCTCAGTCAAATATCTGGTTCATCTTCCTGCTGCCAATCAACCTAGCCACCTTCTTGGTCGCATCTATCGCATCCGTTGGTACATTTCCATTCGATGCCCCAGTTGCTGACTCGGAGGTCATCTTTGGCTGGAGGACTGAGTTCAGTGGTATTTACTTCACGCTCACCTACTTCGCGGAGTTCGCCGAGCAGGCACTTTACTCAGCACTCATAGTTGCATTGTTCTTGGGCGGGTTCCAGGGACCAGCTTTCTTGCCAGGAAGTGTGATATTCATCATCAAGTTCCTGATTGTATTCTTCTTCTTCGTCGTTGTGACTTCATCGTTCCATCGACTTAGGCAGGACCAGATTGTGTACTTCTGCTGGAAGTATCTACTTCCATTGTCAATACTGAACGTTGTGCTTGTGATGCTGGGAATTGCCAACATACCTCTGCTACAAGCAATTATTGGAATAGGAGGGTAGAGCAAGATGGGGTTCTTCAGAAACCTAGGTGACATATTCCAAATATTGAGACATATATTCCGTCAAGTGATGTCCCGTCCATTCACATACTTCTATCCGTTCGAGGACAGGGAATATCCCGAGAGGACTCGTGGAAGGCACATTCACGTGCGAGAGAATTGCACAGCCTGTATGCAGTGTGTACGAGCCTGTCCTGTTGTAGCTATTAGTATCGATAAGAGTGACAAGAAGTTCGAGAAGGATGCAGCCCTGACCTTTGACTATACAAGGTGCATTTTCTGTGGCTTGTGCGTTCAGGCCTGTAGATTCGATGCACTGTTTCACACTCAGGTTGTAGATATCAGCGAAGGAGAGAGGGAGGACTTGCTATATGGTCCTGACAAGATAGAAACTCTCGATAGAGACCCCCTTGAGTGGCGTGGAAGGAGGTTCCGCTAGATGCAATTAACAGACCTCCCCTTTGCAGCGCTATCATTAGCGGTGCTCTTCTTTGGAGGCCTTCTCATCTATGTCTTCAAGGAGAGTCTTGACAAGACAGCAGGAAGAGTTGCAGTGGGATTCTCTGCAGTTGCATCCCTATTAATGGTGTATCCATTCTATCAAATACTCACGGGTACCAGCTATGAGGAGTATGCAACTTGGTCTGTACAGCTCGAGCAGTTTGGCCTTAACCTTGATGGGATTGCCTTTCCCATCACATTTGCTGTTGTGGTCTTGGGATTTCTCTCAGTTGTCTATGCAGTTGGTTACACTGAACATATGGAGAATAAGCCTACCTTCTTCGCAAACCATTTATTCTTCCTCATGGGCATGCAATGGGTGACCCTAGCCACCAACCTGATTGAGTTCTTCATTGCTTGGGAACTCATGCTGGTTCCCGCTTATTTCCTGATCCTCTTCTGGGGACTTCCTGAAACGAAAAAACGGACTGCTTTGAAGTTCTGGCTGTATACTCAATCAGGCGCAGTCTGTCTCTTGGTTGGCTTCGGGATTCTTTATTCCTTGACTGGCTCATTCGACCTATCTTTGATACAACCTGGTATCGCTGCAATAGCTCTGAATAATGTTCTACCAGGTCTAGCAATCACATATGGCACATTACTGAAGCTTGTCTTCATTCTTCTTGCAGCTGGCTTCCTTGTGAAGATGGCAGTATTTCCAATTCATTGGTGGCTCCCACCTGTCCATGCAGAGGCTCCTACTCCAATCTCAGTTTTGCTTTCAGGTGCAATGATTGAAACTGGAGCATATGCGTTTGTGCGATTTGGAACTATCACACTTTTTGATGCTGCGTATCAACTATCCTTCTTTGTGGCAGTTCTCGGTGTGATCACTATGTTCTATGGTGGATTCATGGCTCTTGCACAAATAGACATCAAGAGACTTCTTGCATATTCCTCAGTTTCTCAAATGGGTTACGTTCTCTTTGCATTAGGTGTCTATGCTCCTGCAGGAATTTCAGGTGGTATGTTCCATCTGATAAATCATGCATTTTCGAAGGGCTTGCTATTTATGACCGCGGGTGCTGTTATCCATCAGACTGGTATTCGTGATATCACTAAGATGGGTGGCCTCTCGAACAAGATGCCAATAACTGCTTTTGCAGCTGCTATTGGAATGATGAGTATTGCAGGAAGTCCTCCACTTTCAGGATTCGCAAGCGAATGGCTGATGTTTCTTGGAGGTTTCCAACGGGCTATTGTGGACTCAGCTCTTGTCAGCATGCCTTTCTTAATCATCGCTGTAATCGCAGCCACAAGTTCAATTCTAAGCGCTGGATATATGATGCGCTTTTTCTGGAGAGTCTTTCTCGGTCCTCATCCTGATGAATTGGAAGATGTTAAAGAAAGCTCCAACTCAATGACCATCCCCATGATCATACTTGGTATCCTTATCGCAATCTTTGGAATATTCCCAGGACTGGCACTTAATGTCATTGTCCCGGCGGTCGCAAACCTGGTTCCATTCCCATGAGGTGAGTGAAATGTTGTTGGATTTACCCTATTACCTTATTCTTGTCATCCCTTTAGCTGGGTCGCTCTTCGTTCCTGTCGTTGGCAAATTCAATCAGAAACTTCGTGATTGGACCCCGGCAATATTCATGGGAATCACTATGATTCTCTGTTGGTCACTCCTACCTGATCTTGGATCGATGGAGAACACGCATTGGGAATGGATCAATGTTCCAGGTCTCTATATACCATTCGAAATGCTACTGGATCCGCTGTCAATAATAATGGCAATTCTATCCAGTACTCTATGCTTCCTCATCTATGTCTACAGCACTGAGTACATGGCACACGAGGGCGACCGTGATAGGTTCTTCTTCCTCATGCTGGCATTTGGAGGCGGGATGCTAACTCTTGTACTTTCAAACAATCTCCTAATCGCATTCATTGGATGGGAGATAATGGGCTTTTGCAGCTATGGTCTAATTGGCTTTTGGAACGATAAACGGAATCCTCCAGAGGAAGATCCCCTTGGATACGAGCAGAAAAATCATCTTCTTCAATTTGAAACTGAGGGCGAGTACAACACTCATTGTGGTACAAAGGCATTCATTGTTACAAGAGTTGGCGATGCCCTTATGCTAGGCGGCATCCTACTCCTCTTTGCATTCACTGGTTCTTTTCTCTTCACGGATCTTTCTCAAAATGTGAATAATTGGTGGGGGGCAATGGCAAGTTGGGGGGTTTTGATTCCAGCTCTTCTCCTCATCTTTGCAGGGGCCATTGGGAAATCGGGACAATTTCCTCTTCAGGTGTGGCTTCCCGAGGCTATGGCTGGTCCCACATCAGTTTCAGCTTTAATACACGCAGCAACAATGGTAAAAGCTGGTGTTTACATTACTGCTCGTTTTCTACTTACAGCTGTAGCAGCGACAGCGAGTGGTAACCATGGAGCAGAGAGTTTTGTTGGCTTTGTTCCTGTTCAGGCCTTCGGAATAGAAACTGCCGTATCATTCTTCAGTGTCGTAGCTATAGTTGGGGCTGTTACTGCCTTCATAACAGCAACCATGGGTATGGTTTCAAATGAACTCAAACAGGTACTTGCTTTTTCCACACTAAGTCAGTTAGGATATATGATCCTGGCACTTGGAGCTGCAGGGATTTTTGCAATAGATGGTCATCATCAGTTTGCTCATCTGAGTAGCGTCCTGCATATAGTATCTCATGGTGCTTTCAAAGCTCTTCTCTTCTTGGCAGCTGGAGGAGTGATTCATGCAGTTCATACAAAATACATGTCGAAAATGGGCGGATTGAAAGATGCAATGCCTTGGACATATAGAGTCATTGTAGTTGGAGTCCTAGCCCTGGCAGGAATACCACCAATGTCTGGCTTTTGGTCAAAAGACTCCATTATTGAATATTCATACGAACTTGCAACATTGAATCCAGTTGGAGCATTTATCTTTATACTTGCAACAGCTGCAGCCGCCTGTACTATCTTCTATAGTATTCGTTTAGTTGGAATGGTCTTCCATGGAAAGCGACCAGAGTATGATGAATCTGAAGGGCACCATCAAGAACCGCATGACCCTGGCAAGGCTATGATGATCCCGCTTTACGTTCTAGCTCTCTTTACAATATTCGCATTCCTCTTTTTCCCCATAATACAGACTATAGTATTTGAGCAGGGTCCAATAACACCAGAACTCTTCTCCGAGATACTATCAGACATGATACTAGCGAAAATAACCTATCCTGGAATAATCCCCTTTGGCCTAACAATAGCTGCTCTCATTCTTGGGGGGCTTCCTGCATATTGGATCTATATCAAAAATGCAGACACGCCAACCAAGATGATACCCGAGAGGGGAATTCGACGCAGACTTCACAGTTTCCTGATGCATCGTTGGTACATAAACGAATCATATTATTGGCTGGTGAATAGGATTTTACTATTTGCTCAGAATTGGAGGCTTCGAATAGATGATAAAATCATAGATGGAATCGACTTCAAGTCTGCAGATGCAGCAATTACAATCTCTACCAGAGCGCGCTGGTTTGACGACAATGTGATTGATGGCTTTGCTGAGGGGGTTTCTACACACAGTGTCGCCGCCTCAGAGTCCAGTCAGTCTGCACAAACTGGTCGAGTCAACGACTATGTTGGAGTGATAATGTTCGGGATTGGAATACTTGTCATCATTGTTCTTCTGTCGTTGGGGGTGCTCTAGAATGCAGCTCGGATTCATTCAGGACCTCATTGCAATGTTGCCAATGGACAACATTCTACCCCTGATGGCATTCATTCCATTAATCGCAGCATTCATTGCCTACATACTCGGTGCAAGAGGGGGCAGAGCTCTCACGCTCATTGTCACATTTATTGAACTCCTTCTTTCATTTGTCCTAATTATTGCAATTCTTCCAAATCCAGGAGCGATGTGGTTCGAATGGTCGTTCACACTTAGTGATGTGCAATTCGGGAGCTGGAATGCTCTCCTCCAGATATACCTCGGTGTTGATGGAATATCCGTCGCCATGGTGTTTCTATCAAACCTCGTGGTCTTCGTTGGAGCACTCAGTTCAAACCATATCAAAAAATCACAGCATTTGTACTACATGTTCTTCCTGATGCTCCAGACAGGTCTGCTTGGCGTATTCATGTCATTCGATTTGATCAGCTTTTTCCTATTTTGGGAATTGGTCCTGATACCGATGTTCTTCATCATCGGAAGATGGGGAGAAGAGGGATGCGAACACGCGGCTGTCAAGTTCTTCATCTATACTCATCTTGGCTCAGCTGTGATGTTGGTTTCATTCATGGCACTGTTCTTCCTTGGACCAGGCACATTCAACATGATCGCGATAAAGGCCGCACCAATTGCAATCAATATTCAGATTGGCTTTGCGCTGGCTGTCTTTCTGGGTGCTGGCGTCAAGCTTCCAGTGTTTCCTTTGCACAACTGGCTTCCATGGGCCCACGTCAAAGCTCCAACTCCTGGTTCAGTGATACTCGCTGGGATACTTCTGAAGATGGGGGGATATGGATTCATCAGACTAGGTCTCTGGATGGTCCCACAGGGATTTGCTCGACTCAGTATCCCACTCGCTGTCCTCGCGGTTTTCACATGCATCTATGCTGCATTCGTAGCAATGGGCCAGACTGACGTGAAGTCAATGGTCGCCTACACATCGATTAACCACATGGCTTGGGTGCTGCTTGGAGTTGCCATAGGAGGATTTGCGATCGGTGGTGGAGCTACGGAAGGTCAGCTCTTCGCAGCTAGTCTTGCAGTCCAGGGAGCAGTTTTCATGATGGTATCTCATGGGATGATATCCTCTGTGCTGTTCATCCTCGCCGGCCAGCTGAAGTACTCGGCCGGAAGCAGATTGATACCTGATGTCATGGGTCTGATGACAAAGGCTCCTAAGATGTCGGCAGTCTTTATCCTTGCGGTCTTTGCAGCCTTTGGATTGCCCGGAATGAGTGGATTCATTGCAGAAGCATTAGTGCTCTTTGGCTCTGTGAATGTCTATATGTGGTCTGGCTTCATTGCGTTCGGCATCTTTGTCACAGTGGGCTATCTCCTATGGACACTGAACCGAATTGTGTTTAGTGACCCTGATCCTGAGAAGGAGGTCACTGAAGCCCCATGGAGTGATCTTGTTGCGCCAATCTTAATGATGATACCAGTGATTATCCTTGGACTCTGGCCAGATCTTGTCCTTAATCTAGTGATACCGATAGTCAATGATATGGTAGGAGTGATTCCATAATGCTACAATTTTCCACAATAATCGATGCTATCAGGGACATCCTGAGTCCCATCTTTGCACTTGTCCCAGCGGATTGGCTGGTATCGCTGCCAGCATTGACACTTATTCTATTCGGAATCATTGCACTCATTGTGGGAATGAGAAGAAGTCCATTGGCGGTAAGTTTCATTGGCCTATTCCTTGCGGGTCTTGAGATGATTCTCATCAATCCAGGTTCTTCATTTGGAGGGCTATTCGTAAGAGACATGTTTGGTGACTTCTTCATCTGGATCATCCTGGTTGTCGCCTTTATCATCTTGCTCTCGTCAACCACATATGGAGGGAACAAGGGCACATACAACTTTCTCCTCATGATGTCATTTGCTGGTGCAATATGGGTCGTCATGGCAACTGACCTCATTGCCCTGTACCTTGCCTGGGAGTTGATGAGCACCCCGACATACGTGCTCGTCGCCTTAGGACCTCATCGAGGAGCCATAGATGGAGCAACGAAGTACTTCGTCATGGGGCTGGTGTCTTCAGCCCTTATCGTATTTGGAATCGCACTAGTCTATGGCGCTACCGGCTATACGAGCTTTGCAGCGATAGGCGCATTCGTGGCTTCTGTTTGGAGTGCGGGTTCACCTTCCGCCTATGCAATGCTTCTTGCTATGGTGCTATTCCTGATAGGCTTTGGATTCAAGGTCGGGGTGTTCCCAGGATGGATGTGGGTTCCGGACGCATACGCTACCGCCGATGGAAGCGTTACAGGTTATCTCGCCGGCGCGACCAAAAAGACCGGTGTCAGTGCCCTGCTCAGAATACTCCTTGTAGGATTTGTTGCAGCGCAAATGGAATGGATGCCTGTGGTTGTGACCATCTCCATCCTTACAATGGTCATTGGAAACATCCTTGCGCTATCACAGCGTAACATCATGAGAATGTTTGCTTTCTCATCCATTATGATGATGGGGCTCCTTTTCGTGGGGATAGCTGCAGGAACTGCTTTCGGAGCAGCAGCTGCGATGTTCACTGCTTTTGCCCATGCCCTCATCAAGACGGGTGCGTTCATCCTTGTCTGGGCATTGGCTGTGTCTATTGGAAAAGAAGTCACATATGAAGATTTGAAAGGGCTCAGTACACGTGCTCCGATTGTGGCCCTACTGATGGCCGTTCTGGTCTTTGCGTTGGCGGGTGCTCCTTTCACAGCAGGATTCTGGTTCAAGTGGTTCCTATTGCCTGGTGCTGCGGTTGATGCTGGGCTTTGGTGGTTGGCAATTATTGCTGTGCTGAACTCAGTATTCGCGCTTGGCTATTATTTGAGGATTCTCAGGTATTGTTATTTCATGGAACCAACAGAAAGCACAACCCTGCGTATACCGACGATTCCTCTTGTCGCAGTGGTACTCGCAGTCGTGGGCACAATGATAATTGGCATATTTCCGGGTCTAATCCTGGACTATGCATCATTAGCAGCTGGAGTCCTCGTCCCATAGCTCGGTAGAATCAACATAGGTTACCGTAAGGCAAGTGACTTCCCAAATGGAAACTTGATGAGTTAAGTACCTTTGATGAGTGTGCTAAACACACTAGTGTTCGTTACTAATCCCTGACATCTCAGATCATTTGTTGCGCGCAAGTCGCCATTGATCTAAAAGGGCGAGAGATACGGGGCCAGCCTGTTCTTTCGCCCACCATCTCTCATTCAATTGCTCTGTCGCGGTACTTTCTAACTCCCGAAGCTATGAGGTCCGTGAATAAAGCCTCAACATTCTCGCCTGTCTTTGCACTGGTTTCAATATGGGTGACATCCAGCCAATCGCTCAGCATCTGTCCTGCTTCAGGAGGCACTCTCCTATCCTCCAGGTCTATTTTGTTCGCCACTATTGTCACCGTAGCATCGAGATTCACTGACATGAAATGCGAATACCAATCATATACATGAAGAAATGAACTCGGATTCGTCACATCATAGACAATGAAGGCAATACTAGCTCCAGCCATATATCGCAGCCTAAGTTCCTTGAAATCTGGTTGTCCACCAAGGTCCCATAGAACAATCTGGACCGGCACAGTCATATCTTCTGTCAAAGGAACTTGAAGATTCTTGACCGCTATGTTTGTTCCCATGGTTGCCTGGTACGACTCACCAAAGCTATTCTCAGTGTATCTGATTATACAGCTTGTCTTACCTGAAGCCGCGTCACCCAAGCTAACCATTTTGAACATGTAACGCGGTGTTCTTTTTGACAAGCCAAACTCCTTCCCGGAATATCTCTCTCTGATGACTAAGTCCAGCATATAATCGCATTTCAGACATACAAATTGAAGTTGGCAACAAATCTGTGAATCATAGCGGGTCGGGAGTGAATCTATCCCCAGCGGTTTCTAGGGGTTCCGAAACAAGCTGAGAACATTGGATAATGCTTGAGCCGCTCTTTCAGGATTTGAGAAGACAGGGACACGCCCATGTTCCAATCTGTCCTTACCATTTGGTGGTGTGCATACAGGTGAATTCAGAATTGCGATAACTGCCTTTTCGGAAGTGGAGGTCTTCTCTAGAATCGAATCAATAGGCACTCCTCCACCAATGTCGTCCTGATAGTTTGGAGAGAACACTATCATTACCGCATCATATTGTGGCTCGTCCATTATCAGATTGAAAGCTCCCGCGAAGATTTCAGGATTAGCCCAACCCTGAGCGAGTAGATCAACAGGATTGGTGATCTCTATCTCAACTTGCATTCCAAGCATCTCTTGAATTGTCGATGAAATTTCCTGAGAAGGAGGAGGAAGTGATGCCCCTGCGTTTTCGAGTATCTGCGCTGCTATAAGCGATGGACCGAGCGTATGAGTTACAATAGCCACGTTACGCCCCCTTAGGCGCGTTCTGCAGATAGAGAAGATTTTGGCTGTATCTATCATCTCAGTGACAGTGTTCGCTTCAATTGCTCCACTCTGTCGTGCAGCGGCGGAATATAGTTCATGCCGACCGGCTAAGCTGCCTGTATGGCTCAAAGCTGCTTTTCTTGATGTGGGAGTCTTGCCAACTTTGTACATGATGATTGGCTTGTCTTTTGTCACATGTGCCATCTCATGGTACATTGACCTAGCGTGTTCAGTACCTTCCACAAACAAGCAGATGACCTCTGTTTCATCATCTTGTCCAAGATATCTCACCATGTCGTTGAAGTCAATGTTGACTCTATTTCCGATGCTGGCAAATTTGGAGACTCCAACGCCTGCGTCAGCAGCTTCATAGAGCATGAGGCCTGCCACACCTCCGCTTTGACTGACAAGGGCAACACTGCCTCCTTGAACTGGAGCAGGGTGTGGAAAGAACGTAGCATTTAGTGCATTGCGCGGATTGCCAGCACCAAGGCAGTTAGGACCAATAACAGCGATATGAGATGCGTCTGCAATCTCCTTTACTTGCGCCTGATGTTCTTCGCCGAGTGAACCCAACTCTTTGAAACCTGCAGAGAATATGATTACTCCTCCGGCATTTGCCTCAGCACAGTCTTTGAGTGCTGGGAGGACATTCAAAGGCCCAAGAGCTATAATTGCTAAATCAATATCCTCCCCTATATCCGTCGCACTGAAGTAGCATTTGAGCCCATTAATTTCGGAATAACGAGGATTCACCGGGTACTTTCTTGCGTTTGAGTCTTTGAGAGCGCGAAGCGTTAGTGATCCTAGCTTGTTAGGTCGATTTGAGGCACCGATAATCGCTATAGATTCTGGATTGAAGAGCCTGTCAAGGGAATCAACCTTCCAGCTCAAGGTTCATCTCTCCTACCCTTGTCATCTACCAGTTCGCGAATCTTGTCGAGCAAAATGAAACGTATCTCCTCTGAAGCTTGCTCATAGTCTGATAGTATCACTCTCCTAATCCCGCATTCCTTGGCAAGCTGGACCAAATACTCTTGAATTTGGCGAGCAGCAAGGAATTCATTTTCCCTTACCTGTGCTTCAGATGATACTGTCTTGAGTCCAGAAGTACTAAGCTTAGCAAGGAACATGGCACGATGCGTCTGTTCATCAGGATGGACCAGAATCTCCAAGACGCCAGAGCTAACGTCTTGAAGACTGCCGGGAAGAATGTGGACCCCCTCGACCAACCCCTCGGCTCCCTCCTGCACCATTCTATTCACAGCATCATGGATAGTGGGTTCTATCAATTCGCATTGAGCCAAATACCCTCTAATCATTGGATCGAGTTCCTCAGCCCTTGCTTTTTGATATTTATGGGCTTGGTAGGTATGGCAGTGCAACTCAGGATGTTCTTCCTTGGAATAAATGCATCTGAGTACCTGCCTGACAGTATCAGTACTAATGATTCGTGTAATTGAAAGAAAGACTATGAAGTCCAATGCTAGCATCGACTTGCCAGTAGCTGATGCTCCCTCCAGTACTAAAACGAGTGGAGGGACCTCTCCTGTAGTCCTCCTTAGTGCCTCATATTTCGTGATGAGGTCATAGTCTGCCAGATATGATTCAGGTACATGCTCTCGCGCAATAGATGCCAATGTTTCCGTAGAGATGTCTGATTCAGATGCCGCGATTTTACTAGCCAGCTTCAGTAGAATGTCATCTGTGTCACCATATGATAAACCAGCAGTCAGGAGCTTCCCACGTAAAGGAGCCAATGGAAACGGTAGGGAATCACCGTGATAGTCAATCTTCATGTGGACTTCTATGAGCAGATAACCGACTCAAAAGCCCTTCCATGAGCAGTATCCCTTCTCCTCTCTTCCTGGAGTTCCCCTGAATGACCTACCCGTCCTCGTTCGAGGAGTTCTTCGTTGCGGCTTTTGTCCTCGGAAAGGCCTGCTCATATCAACTGATTCATTCACATCCTCAATGTGTCTTTCAGACTCCTTAAACTCACCATCTCGACTCCGAAGAAGGTACATGCATTCGTCATATTCTCTTACGTACCCTTTTGTCAAAAGATAGGTCTGGCCCTCCTGTAGAGAATCGGTGTCCTCATTCCAAAGTGTCATGTTGATTCTTGCGGTTGAATCGCCGGCAACTGCATCTTGAACTAGGAGCCTTCTACCTGTCTTATTTGAGCTTACCTGTCGAGTTTGACTCGTTGAAACTACTTTGAGAAATATCGCCACCGATTTGGTGAATGGAGTTAAGTCAGCAACCGAGGTTAGTTTCAGGCTTAATTCTTCTCCACCTGAGGAGTCTGTTAGTGATACCATGTTCATTCTCCTTCCTGTATGTTGCTACTCCTAAAGAACTACTATAGGAGCGGAAATTGATTCCAGAATGATGCTACGCAACTGCAAATCCTAACCATTCATAAGTCGGTTTCACCAAGATTACATGTTTGATTGCGAAGAGTGCAAGGATGAGATGTCAGTGACAACTACCATTCTCATAGTTGACGATGAGCCAGGAATAGTCGACATAATGACTGAGTATCTAGGCAGATACATAGATGATTTAGAAGTCATTCCTGCACTCGACGGAGAAGCAGCTCTGAAGAAGATCTCTGAACTCAAGGACGAAGGCAGGCTTCCTCAAATGACATTGATGGATCTCAAGATGCCAGTCATGGATGGAATAAGCTGTACCGAGAAACTGACAGAACAAGGCGTTGAGAATGTGCACATCCTCACTGCTTATGTTGATCGCGAACTCATCAGCAAAGCTGTTTCCGCTGGAGCAAAGGGACTGCTAATGAAGAGCGAAGGACTCCGCACAATCGCTATGAAAGTGGCTGAGATGATTCGAGTGATGCGCCCTTCGATGTGACGGCAGCTGCGTCTTTCGATGATTCTATATGCACAATCCTTTTCTGTTGAGAATCGAGTGGAAGCAGACCGCTAGAGATCAGATGAGGAAATCAATATGGCCCGCTTCCGCCGAAGAAGATTGCTAATTGGCTTTCTAGCCGTTTGTGGAGTAGTAATTCTTGCAAGCACGATTCTTGCCTCCGCTCAAGCACCGCCAGCGGGATGGTTCGGAGATAACGAGCATCTGCATGCGCGAATCTTAATCAATGGTGACAGCATCACAGCTACAGACCAGGAAAATGCAATTCCAATCGACCTTGAAGCTGATACAACTATCGACATTGAAGTTGATGTTATAGGAACTCAAGCCATTCATCACTTACAAGGAGGAATAGGCTTTTGGTATCAGAGCATAAAGGTCTTTGAAATTGGAATTGCCCAAATGAATCTGGAGGCTCTAATGCATCCTGATGATGACATACCTGCTGTTCATGGTGCTGTTAACCTCAGCGATTACCTAGTTACGGAATTCGCAGGAATTTCAATCGATGTGATAACTGGGAAATTCGAGGCTTCAGTGAGTCTATACTATCTATTGGAGGGCGAGGTTGATGGTGTTGATACGCCACATTCAATTGAGCAGAATTTCTTCCTCTCAATTCAGTATTCGTCGGCAATAGATGCGATTACGTCGGTCGCTGGAGTTGCCACAGTAATAGCAACCGGCGGCGCAGTCTTGGGTGTAGGTACAAGTTTCAAATCCCTATTGGACGGTATTCAAACCGCCCACAAGGTACGCTCTATTCAAAAGAAGGCTGGGGAGATACGATCGCTTCCAAATCTCACGGTGCTGGGGGCATTGCCTGCTCTCTTTTCACTTCTTTCAATGCAAGTGAGGATTCGAAAGAAGAAGGC
>JBHLQS010000062.1:0-14982 GCA_048883405.1 Candidatus Thorarchaeota archaeon | reverse complement strand
AATGCCATTGCCATGCCAAATGCAATCAGCTGAGTGAACATAATTGCTGATACAATTCCATACTCGAATGCATAGTATAAATGAACAGAGGCAAAAAGAATCGATGATAGAAAAGCCAACGATAGCCAATGGTGGTTGTTGAATAAATTGAGTAGTCCGCCATAGATGAAACCACGGAATATGAATTCCTCTGCGGGCCCTACAACAAGTAATGAAACCCAGACCATGGTCCAAGCATGTTCTGGTGGTGTATTCAGAATTGGATTTGGCCTATGGAGGATATTGAAGGCGGATGGATCAAAAAGGAGTAATAGTAAGAGGAGTAATAGCGATGTTATGTAGCTCAATGCAGTAAAGCCACCATAAGAAGCTAGTCCGTACTTTATTGCTTCAAACATTCTATTGAGTGATCTGCGTAGTATTTGGCGACCCCAGAAACTGGCAATGACTAGAATTGGCAATCCATATACAAGAAGCAGACCAAAGACCAAGCCAAAATCTGGAAGCAAGTATTGAGAATATGCTGCAAGATAGGTGATCGCAAGCCCCAAAAGATATTTTCCTTTGGAGAGATGAGATTGATTCTTCCCTGGCGCTTCCACATTCATACCTCAAAAAAACGTGTTATCTAGATGCTGCAGTAGATTCACCTTGCATATCTTTCTGTCTTTGAGTATCTAACAGGTGCTGCCCAATAAAACCACCCAAAACGGCAGAGCAAATATAGCTTGGTTATTGAATACGTCAGTTCAATTCCACTGTGCATCTCTTATCTAGCAGACTACTATTTTGTCTGCTGGGCTGATGAAATTTCAGACTCGAGCAATATCCTCCTACAGTCACATTCGGATAGAGGTTTCATCTGATACCAAAATCCTTGGATAATAAACTGGCCCAATCTGAAAAGCAAGGCGAAACCCTAAGAAGTATAGGTCTAAGACTACAACCACACAATCTAATGTTTGGGTAGATTTATTCGCCGTCACACACAAGGGTATCACCCAGCAGGACTATCGACCGAGGAGGAATCTAGGTGCAAGAGGTATACCTACAGATTGCAATTATCAGCATACTTGTTTTTCTTGTGGTAATTGAAGCCTTCTACATCAGGAAATCTAGAAAGCGGATTACTGAACTTGAAGAAGCTCTAGGTCCTGAGGGCTTATTCTCGATTGATGAAGCCAAATCTCCATCCCGGATTCATAAAGAGATGCTTGAAAGCCTTGAGTGGCTAAGAAGTCTTAGCTATCAAATCCCCACCATGGATAATGCTATGCTCAGAACCCTAAGAGATGAGCTAACCAAAACACATGACAGGTATTGCACGCTATTCGGTAAAGATTTGATAGATAAAGGCACAGACCACTCTTGGTTACAATTAAAGAAAGCACTCCTTTTACATATTGAAATTACAATCGGGTCGGTCGAAAGGGAGATTGCCGTTAAGTCATCCTAAACTAATCGATTCTATTGATGCATTCGATTCTGTTTCAAGCTAAGATGGTAAGGTACAAAGTATGATACACAGAAACAGTAGAAAGATAAAGTTTGGCAATATATCTTGTTGCAGCAAATCGGACCAACCCCTAATCATTGATTGAAGGGTGAATTCTGGTCTGGGGTATGTTCTCTCCACTCGGAAGGTGAACAAGATGTTTGATATACACGAAATCAACTCGGAAGCCGAACAACGATCTCCCCGCGAGTGGAAAAAGGGCGTTAGGGTGTTAGGTGTTTCAGAGAGCTTCAAACGTGAAGATGAAAAGAGCATAGCTGTTGGCGTTGTGATGAGGGGCGACATGCGGATAGATGGAATAGGATTTTGTGAGCCTGAGGTGGGAGGCACAGATGCGACCGAGAAGTTGACTGACATGTATTCACGATTGTCAAGAGAAGACATCAGAGCGTGGTTGCTTGGTGGCTGCATCATTTCGTGGTTCAATGTCATTGACTCAGTGGAGTTACACAAGGTCACAGGGGTGCCTGTCGTATGTATCTCCTACAATCCATCGCAGGGTATAGAGAAATACTTCCGTGAATATTTCCCCGATGATTGGCAGAGCAGAATCGAAATGATGGATAGAGGGGGCCAGAGGCAAGAAGTTGCTCTGAAGACTGGCCACTCCATATTTCTAGCCACATCTGGAATCACCCTTGACAAGGCACGCAAGTTAGTGGATCAATTCACTTTGGATGGTCGGATACCAGAGCCTATTCGGGTGGCAAGAATCATTGCAGCGGCTCGAAGACGAGATGAACCACTCTAGACTAAATCTCATTCCCAAGATGGCTCTCATGTTCCTTGTATAATGTCTTGTAGATATTGATAGCTAATGAAACATCCAAATTCTCCAGCCGCAGTCGACTGGATTCAAAGAAGTTTCTTAGACTGCTTGGCGCTATACCAGCCCTCTCAAGTGCCACTGCATGGATAAGCATGTCTAGAATATCACTTGAAATAACGACTCGAGCCTCAAGAGAAGTCTGTTTCTGAATCTCATCCCAAAGACTGAGCAGTGATTCTCCAACATTTCCCAGCGGAATCAAGATTTCTGACATCACCTGGGTTTCGGCTTCTGCTTTGTTTCTCAACTGCACATAGCTATCAGGAGCATCTCGATCAATGACTACATCCGATGTTTCAGACTCAGCTAGATCATGCAGAACCGCCATGGTCAGGACTCTGCCAATATCTATCTCAAAGCCATCTTGCTCACACTGTCTTGCGAGGAGAAGTGAAATCAATGCTGTTCCAAATGAATGCTCTGCCACAGACTCGACTTGACTTTTGTTAACTCCCGCAATAATCCACCCGGTTCTATCTAGATTCTTGAGAACCTCGCCCTTCATAGCCAGTGCTACAAATTCCTCTGTATTCATGTTTATCTCCCTAGTGCTAAAGAACTAAAGGCAAGTGCAGCATTGAGTCAACTTATTTCCTAGGAGTCATCCACTGTAATTGTGCCATTGATTATGAGCGCAGCGTACTCCCACGCGGCATCAATGTAAGACTCATCCACGATAGTCGCACTGAATTCAAAGTCCGTAATGTTTACGCCCTGATTGGCAAGATTATAGTTCTCTGTGATTCCTCCAGGAAATATGTTCCATAATGTGGCATTCACAATGTTGATCACAGACGTATCGTATCTTGGAACTACGCTAGTCACAATCCAGCTGGGCCCTGATGCTACAAGTGGGTTGCGATTCCCATAGTAGTCAAGATTCATCTCAGCACCTATCACCAAAGGCATTCTATTGGTCAATGCTAGATCATGGAATGTCTCATTAGCTGCCAACATTCCTGCCCTTACGCCGACGATACTCGCTCGAACAGGTGCAAATACAATTGAACAGAAATCGGTGGTGAAGAGGGTGCTAGTCATGGTTTCAGCAGTTGCACTGTCATTGTAGCTACCCACGTATCGCGGCGTGAGGACTTCTACATTCAGTCCATAGGCTAGTATTGCGGTATCCACTCCCTGTTCAAAACCCGCTATCATGCGAATGACATCGTAATCAGTAGCCATTGAGGCAAGTATTCCGATTGTGCCATTGTAGGGGTCTTCCTCTGCAACCAAAGCTGCAATGACTCCCGCAAGAAAGGCTGCCTCCTGGATATCAAATGTCGCGGATGCTACATTGTCAAGATTGACCAAACCCCCAATCATGGCAAACTTCTGCATCGGGTACTCATCTGCTACTCGCTGGAGTTCATCCTGAAGTTCATGGCCCACGATAATAATCAATAGATAGTTGCCAGAGGCTGCAAGACTCTCCATGAGCGCTTCTGCTTCATTTTCTGTGGCTGGAGGATCTGGAAAATAATACTGCACCATAATATTCTCAGTCAATCCCTCCTTCACTTGATCAGCTCTAGCCATATCGCCAAAACCCGGGTTCATTGCAATCACAGCAATAGAAGACGGCTCATACTGGTTAGTAAGAAACAAAATGCCGCCCACGGACCCGAAGACAATGACTACTATGACTATTGATGCCAGCGTACCTGACCTCGAGCTGCTCAACATGCTACCTCCGTTGTGGCTGTTCTCCAAGGTGGCTGTTCTTAAACCTATTGGCAAGGGTAGAGCCATACACTGCTCTGCCACAGGAATTAAGAATAGATTTTATAACTGCAATAAATGCTATCAGTGACCAGAGATTCGTGAGATGAAGAAAATGGCCCAGAGAACGCTTGCCGAGGTGGCTACGCTTCTTGAAGAGACACTTGAGATTCACAAGTCAGTGACGCACGTTGTCCTCTCGACCAAAGAAGGTGTGGTTGTCGCGTCTGTTTGCCGAGAAAATGAAATGGATTCAAAGATTATCTCCACGGTTGCCGCTGCGCTTGTGTGGGCCGGAGCTACAGCACTGGACTCCATCGGCTCATCCAGCCCTGCATACCTTATCCATTCAACAGGTATAGAGCGTATTGTCACCATTCTCCAGCCGAATTACCTATTGGTGGTAATCATATCGAAGGCTAATGATGCGGGTCTAGATTTGCACAAGATTCTACCAACTCTCCAATCTCTAGCGACAAGAATGGAGCTTGTCATGGGCTCAACCAGTACTTTTGGACAGCAGACCACATTGGGGCGAATTGTTGAAGAGCTTCCTGAAATAACTCAGACAATGTTGCTCACAGAGGAGGGTCTGCCGTTGGGATCGGTTGGTTTTGAGAACACAATAGAGCTTGCTGGACTTGCAAGTTCGATTTTTTCAAATGGCTTGACATTTTCTGAACAGACGGAGTATATCTCATTCGCCGCAGGAACGACTGAGCTGATGGTTGTGCGAGTCGACGAGAATCGTCTCTTGCTTGTCGCTTGCCGTGACCAAAATCCAGCTGAACTAGCATCGAAAGTGAGAAATATTCTTGACGGCCTTTCCTAACCCTACACCTTCGCCTTTTCAGGAGGGATATCCGCTTCCGTCATCTCTTCATCGTCGAAGGCTTGGAAATCCCACTCTCTAAGATTGATTGTGATAAAGCAGTCTTTTCCTCTCTCAGGACAGTCAATTCGGATTGTGACGTGGTCCTCTGTTGATTCGCGGATCTCTGGATTCAAACAGCCATCCTCAAGTTTCTCTATGAGGAACATAACAAACGCTTCTGAGATTGTATTCAGACTACCCTCCATGAGTGCTTGGCCTAGTTCGTCAAGGTAGTGCTTCTTTTTTCTACCTTCCTTTTCAACTCTGCAAAGCCCAACCTCTTCCATTCTTGACACATGCCATCTGACGGTGTCATGATGGACCCCAAGGTTCTCCGCCATCTGTTCCTGGTAGCATCCAGGATTGTTGACTATAAATGCGAAGATTTTCTGAGCGGTTTCACTTCGCATTGTAAGATATGCCATCTCTGCTTCTCTAGATCTGAGCATTTTTGGATAATATAGGCGCTTTCCAGCAAACTTGATTGATTTGACGAGACCTTCCCGTTCCAGAATTCTGAGATGCCACGTGAGAGTACCTAGGGGTGATTCGAGTATCTCAACTAGCTCTAGCAAATAGGTGCCCGGATTTTCACAAAGAACCTGATAAAGGTCTCTTCGGAACGGATGGAGAAGCAATGCCATTCGTTTCTGCCTTCCCATCTTAAAACCTCTCGTCCTGCTCCCTCACAATCATCAAGGAAGGGTAATAAAAGGGCTTCGACAACACTAGTCATTGACTCGAATTTGTACATATATCCAACATGCAGAATCTTTAATTAAGCCCTCACCGGATGCACAACCATCTGCGCTACCAATGAGGGTCTACTTTGTGTGGAATAACCGGCATTGTCAGTATCAATCGCAATAACATCGGCGAGATTCTGGTCGAGTGCAGCAGGAAATTGACTTATCGAGGATACGACTCCGTGGGCCTTGCCGCAGTCCACCAAGGTAGAGTTGACTTACGGAAAGATGTTGGCACAATTGACGAAGTCAACAGACTCCTCAGCCTATCTAAGATGCTCGGAGATCGAGGGATCTCTCAGCTCAGATGGGCAACCTATGGTGCTCCTACAAGGATTAATGCTCAGCCACATTTTGCATGTGATGAGAGTCTGTTTGGAGCCCATAATGGGAACCTTCACAACTATGTTGAGTATCGACAAGAGCTGGTCGACGCTGGACATGTTATCCGATCTGAAAATGATGGAGAGTTGTGTGTCCATGCGGTCGATAAATACTATGAGCAAACCGGGGACATGTTTGAATCTGTACGTCTGTCAACAAATGACCTCAAGGGTGCTTATGCTTATGCAGTTGGTCGGGCTGATTTGCGTGAGATCTACGCAGTGAAGATGGGCTCATCTCTTGTCGCTGGAATAGCAGAAACGGACACTATTGTTTCAAGCGACTTACCATCAATCCTTCCGCTCACGAACAACATCATGTATCTTCAGGATGGAGAGATGGTTAGGCTGACGCCCAAAGATGTTGAAGTCTTTCGAATCCAGGACGGCAAACGTCTAGCTAGAGAGCCTGAGATAAGCACAGTCGATCCACGTGCTGCAGAAAGAGGCGGCTATCCTCACTTCATGCTCAAGGAAATCAATGAGCAGCCTAAGGTAGCAGGCGATGTAATCGGACTTCTCCAAGGGTCCAGAGCCGATCAATGGCTCAGGATGATTGAAGAAGCTTCCAGACATTATCTGGTCGCTTGTGGGACCTCCTATCATGCCGGAATTGTGGGGGCTTACTATTTCAACAAATATGCCGGGATTCCCTTGATCCCAGCAATCGGTGGACAATTCATTCCCATGTATGGAAACACTATGACTGATGATTGCTTGTCCATCCTTGTATCTCAATCAGGGGAAACCAAGGACATCCTCAATGTGCTCAATCTAACCAAGGTGCAAAATGTGGGGAAGACTCTAGGCATTGTCAATGTTATTGGAAGCACCTTGATGTTTGGAGCCGATGCCTACATTCCTATGGCTTGTGGGTATGAGGTGAGTGTTCCTGCAACGAAGACATACTACTCCCAGAATATCATCTTTGCATATCTTGCTGCTCGCCTTGGTGAAAGAAACGGGACAATCGACTCTTCTGAGGCAAAGGCCTGCATCGGCACTCTATCCAGTGAATTGCCTCAACTCACTCAGGACACTATTAATCGGACCAGTATCCAGGCAAGAAACCTTGCTAGAACTTTGGTTAATGTCAAAGACTTGTATTGCTTGGGATACGGGTTCACAGATGGTGTAGCTCGGGAAGGCGCGCTAAAAATCAAGGAGATTGTGTATAACCACTGTGAGGGAATGTATTCGAGCGAATTCAAACATGGGCCACTGAGCATTGTTCAGGATGGATACCCTGTGATTTTTGTCACAACGCGTGAGAATAGCTGGATGGTGATTAATCACTTGAGCGAAGTTAGAGTTCGGGGAGGAAGAACTATCATTGTTGGTGAATATGAGGACAAGCTCAGACACTATGTTGATTCAGATGCGGACTATATGATGGTTCCCAACTCCAATCTCTTCCTAAATCCGATTCTGGATGTGATTCCACTACAGTTACTGAGCTACTTCCTATCGGTTGATTTGGGGATAAATCCTGATTTGCCTAGGAATCTGTCAAAGACACTCACAGTTGACTAATCCTTGTCACCTGTTTCCCCAATCCTAATGGCTCTCATCTCAGAAGAAATAACATTCCCTGCATCAAAGCCCTCGCGAATATTGACAAGCTCATCATCATCGATTTCAAACACCCCAATGAGCTGAGTTTCATCACCTAACGCCCACTGTCCATAGATCAACTTGTTGTCGGTGGTTTCACACTCCAGTAGGCCCATCGTGCCTGTGCTGGACCACCAGCTTAGACACTTCCCCTGGTGTCCCATCTGAAGTATTAGTTCGTCCCACAGCTTCCCAAGCTTCGTCGGCCCGTGTTTGTTTCTAAATGTGATTAGTATATGCCCTTGTTTATCTTTCAATTCTTCATTTATCGAATGCATCTCTCTATCTGTAAACAATGGCATCTATCTTCATTATACTCAAATCTTAATGCGTTAAAAGCCCCTCGCTATGGATATAAGCTACAACAGTCTATTCCGAATGGGTCTTGATTATGAATAAAGAGCGGCTTTCACGAATTGGACTCTTCTCATCAGATCCTAGGTCGTCTAGAGTTCAAAGTCTCGAGAATGCTCTCCAGAATCTCTATGTGAGTTCTCTTCAAGTAATTCCATGGAAGGTTGCTCGAACTGGCTCGACAAATGAACATCGAATCGTTTCAGAGGGAGTGGATCTATCTGAGCTTGAATTGCTTCTGGTTCTCGATTTGGGGGCAAATGATATTGGTGCCTTCTTCAACCGAGTAGGGCTTTTATCAGCCCTTGCTGAGCTTGGCGTTACGATAGTGAATTCAGTTTCCTCAATCTTACTGATGCGGAACAAGGCCGAATCGATGAGGAAACTTGTTTCAGCGAAACTGCCAGTTCCTCGGACATTGATTACAGAGTCCATGGATGATGCTGCAGCCTTTGTACGAGATAATTTTCCTTGTGTTCTCAAACCTATAACCGGATTTGGCGGTCTTGGAGTCCAACTGATAGATGAACAATTCGACTTGGAGAATATCTATGACTATCTCAAGTTTCATAGCCAGATGTTTGGCAAAGGAGCTTTCCTTCTTCAGGAGTATATACGTGGACCAGGATTCGACATACGCGCGTTTGTATTGGACGGAAATGTTGTCGCTACTATGCAAAGAGTGAGTCAAGGTGATCTAGTTACCAATATTCATTCAGGTGGAACACCGCGTCTGAACGACATCGATGTCACGGATCTTGCCCTTCGGGCAGCAAATGCGGTTAATGGCAGAATAGTGGGAGTCGACATCATACCCGATCGAAACGGCCATATGTGGATTCTAGAAGTTAATGCGACGCCCGGCTGGACAGCCCTTCAGCGCGTCACAGGCGTGAATATTGCAGAAAAAGTCGCTGATGCTATCTCCAAGGCCTAAGAAATCACTTCATGCAGTGACCCAACCCAAAGTTTTTAAGAGAGTCTCCTGAGCCCCCAAAAACAGAGCCACCTCTATGCGCCAAAGCGTGTGTTAGGGGTTACGGAATCCGCCCTGGAAACAGGGATTGCAAAACGAAATTCTGAGGCTAGAAGACTTGACAGAGGCAGCCGACGCAAAGCCAGAGGACATTGAGTTCCTTCGAGCGAGACTAAGAGAACTCAAGATACAAGCTCGTGAAGACTTGGAAGTCCTGAGAAGAGACCGAGACCAGATGCGACAGTACAAATCTGTACGCGATGAACACAATAAGGAAGTCCGGAGTCTTATTGAATCTGTAAAGGCAGAACGCGAGGAGCGTGACCGCATCAATAAGGAAATCTCAGAGGCTAAGGACCGACGGTCCGCTATACATGCGCAATTGAAATCGGTCTATGAGGAGATTCGAGAGCTTCGGAGCAACATTGTTGGAAGTCCATCGACTGACCAACGCCGAATGATGCGAAGAGTCGAAGAGCTTGAATGGCGGCAGCAGACTGAGCAGCTTTCAATGGATGAGGAGCGCTCCATCGTCGAGGAGATTGCCAAGATTGAAGCCAAGCTAGTGAAGATAGGGCAAGAGAAAGAGAAGCAGGATAGAATCCACGAGCAACGTCGACTTGCTCGAAGACTAAAGGAGGAAGCTTCTGAAGCTCATCAAAAGGTTCTGAAGTTGTCTGAGCAATCTCAAATTCATCATCAGGAAGTTGTCAGAATTCGACCGCAACTGGAGGAATTCAAGCGGTCCGCTGACACAGCGCATCAGAATTTTGTTGAGTGGCTCAAGAAGGTGAAAGAAGGAGAAAACAAGCTCAAAGAAGTTCGTACTGAGATTGACGAGATTTATGGCAAGATTCGTAAGCATCAAGCAGAACGTCGGGATACTGCTGAATCCGAACGCAGGGAGGTCAAGAAGGTTCATGAACAGGAGCGCGTTGATGCCGCGGTCGAGAAGATGCAATCAGGAAAGCGTCTCACGTTTGACGAGTTCATATTGGCGCAGAGAAGCGTGACTGATGATAAACGCGGACCGCGCAAACGGGGTGGTAGGCGTCGCGGTCCTCCAGAACCTGAACCTGCTGCTGCAGAGGAGGAAGCTGCCTCGACAGAAGATAATACAGAAGACGATCTTGAACAGATAGAATCTGAGGTTTCTGTTTCACCTGCATCGAAAGAAGAGGAATCCTCAGCTGATGAATCAGACACCACTTCCTAGGGGCATCTGAGGAGGCATCAGCGACTGAGTTGAAAGATGAACAAGACAAAGCAGAATAGGGATCAAGGTTCGCTTTCATTCATTTGCATTGATCAAATTGAATTCGAGGTGCTTTCATGAGCAGTGTTAGTCAGAGGCCTGTTGGACGCCGGTCTATCGTGACGGTGTTCTATTCTTTGGCAATTGGCTCTGGCATTATGCGCGCTTTCTCTGTATCATTTGACATAGTTGCCCTCAATACGATAATTGCAGATCCTTTGGCATTTGGCTTTATGTCGCAGTGGATGAGCTTCCTTGTTACACTATCACTAGTCCTATTCTTAAGCGTCCCTGGCGGCAAGAAAGGGACACGGAGGGCACTAGGCTACAACCTTGATCCTGATTTTGGCCGAGTCCAGGTGTTGCCAAAACGCCCTACTGCCTATCTGCTTATTGCTGGCAGTCTTGCAGGGGTATCCACATTCTTCTATTATTATCTCGCGAGTATCACAGATGCCTCAGTGGTGCTCCCATACAGCCAGCTTGTTATTGTCTATCTCTTGATTGGAGACCTATTAGCTGAAAAAGACACTCCGACCATTATTGAAGTTCAGAGCATTATCTCTGTGCTTATCGGGGTTCTATTGATTGGCGTCATGCCTGGAGGATTCGATGTGCCCACTCTTCTTATTGTCCTGTTGCCAATGAATGTATCCTCTGCATTTTTCACATATTATCAACGAAAGACTAAGAGATATGAAATCAGGCCAGGACTACGGGTAGACTCTCTGAATATGCGGCTATGGTCATTGCTGTTTCTCAATCTATCGTTCAGTGCTATCTCTATTCCATTAATGGATCCAGCAACTTGGAACACAATTGCAGCCACATTTTCATCTCTAGTATTGCTAATGGTGGGCTCCTCAGTGGCGACATTTCTCTCGCTTGTCATGTATGTCCGAGCATTAGGGCGCGGCTCAATGTCAGTAGTGAATTCCCTTTCAGCAGTTTCCGTAGTGCTTGGAATACCTCTGACACTTCTGGGCAATCTACTCATTCCGGGAGCATTTGGAAGCATTTCTTCGGATATCTTTCTCTGGACTCTCAAAATCCTCGGAATAGGACTTGTAATCATTGGCATCTTGTCGCTGCAGGCTGCAGATGTGCGCTCTCTAGTGATAATCAGAGTCAAGCCTCAAACCACCGATATCCTCCCTGCGCTATATGACATAAAAGGCGTTGAAAAAGCAGCGGCTTTGGCAGGTCGATATGACTATATGTTGAGCATAAAAAGCAGAAGTCTAAGCAAGACTAGAACTGGGATTCTGAAGAAGGTACAAGCTATCCCTGGTGTAGAAGATATAGAAACGATGATTGTCATGAAGGACTATCGATAGAACGGAAAAAGGAGGAATGATATGTGACAAAGAAAATTCAAGCATATATTCTGATAGAGATTGAAATAGGTAGAACTGATGAAGTCGTTAGTCAGCTAAAAGCAATAGAAGAGGCTACTCGTGTGGCCGTCACTACTGGTGTCTATGATGTGGTGGTACTTGTTGAGGTGGACGACCTCGAAGCCCTGTATGACATAACTGTTCATAGAATCCATAGCATTCCAGGCATCAAGGCGACTTCTACAGCAGTGGTTGAGAAGATGATCAGCACGTGATTGGTATCCGCTATCCAATCACCTTAATATTGGACTTGTGCAATATTCGATACAGATTAAATCCCTTTGAGTTGAGAGGTATCTATTGCGATTGTTGGAGGAGTGTACACGAATTGGAAACGGATGCTGAGGTCAGAATAACTGAACTTACAAAGAATTTCGATGAGATAGTGGCTGTAGACCACATGAATCTAGATGTTCCGGCTGGGTCCATCTTTGGGCTGCTTGGACCGAATGGAGCGGGAAAGAGTACAACTGTGAGACTACTTTGCACTCTGCTCAAACCAGTAGAGGGCACAGCACAGGTTGCGGGCTATGACATTCTAGAATCGCCTGTAAATGTCCGTGAGGTCACGGGAATTTTGCCAGAGGAAGGGAATCATACATTATACGCCGGTATGACAGCTTATCAGAATCTCGAATACTTCGCACGCCTATATGGTGTTGATGAAGATATTATCCCGCACCGAATCAATGATCTTCTGACGTTTATGAATCTGATTGAAAGGGCTGATGATAAGGCTGGGGAGCTCAGCACTGGAAATAGGCAGAGACTGGCATTAAGCCGAGCTATGCTCCACAGCCCAAAAGTACTCCTACTTGATGAACCCACTTCGGCACTCGATCCCATTGCAGCAAAGCGTGTGAGGGAACTAATCTTGAATTTATCGCGTCAGTATAAGCAGACAGTCTTCATCAATAGTCACAATCTTGCAGAAGTTCAGCGCATATGTGATCGAATAGCAATCATTGATGATGGTAAACTAATTCTCTATGGAACAACACGTGAACTCCTTGCTCAGCTTCAGATCCAACAGGAATTTAGGATTCGAGTGTCAGATAGATTGAGTGAAGCACAGTCAGTGGTTGAGAGTCAAGAGTACGTTCTTTCTGTTAAGCCTGAGGTTGACTCTCTACTTGTTGAGATTCAGGATCCAATAGAAAACAACTCTAGACTGATGCGCGCTCTATTAGATGCAGGTGTGAAGATCATAGAGTTTGCAGAGGAGGAGGCTTCCCTCGAGGACCTCTACCTTGACACAATTATGGGAGATGAGCAGAAATGAGTATGAACAAGTCAATGGTCGTGGCTAAGGCTGATTTCAGGGCTGCGATGTCGGTCCGCTTTGTGAAATTCGGTCTCCTTGGAATGGGGGCGCTTGGCCCAATAATATCAGTACTCACCGTTGTTACCACTGTGGTATTTGTCCCTCCAGGTCCTGACTACGACATGCTGATTGCATATTTCACTCCTATGATCGCATCATTTCTTATGATCTTCGGAATCATTCCCGCAACAATGATATCAGCAAACGCTCTGGTTGGTGAACGTGAACAGAAGACACTCGAGCCGCTTTTGGCTACACCACTTACAGACCGTGAACTCCTTGTTGGCAAACTCCTTAGTTCAATGGTTCCAAGCTCAATCCTTCTCTTTGGAGGAACATCTGTTTCAATAGTCGTAGAGAATATCATCTTCTTAGTGATGGGCATGCCATTATTGCTCATACCTGATTTGGGCGGATTGATCATGATATTCGCAGCTGGGGTTCCAATGATTGTCGCAGTGGTGTCATTCATGATTCTAATTAGTGGCAGAGTTTCACGTGTCTACGAGGCCTATCAGATGACTTCACTTGTCGTCATTGTGGGTTTCATCCCGATGTTTGTGCCAAGCTTCTTCATTGGTGGTGGTCAAATTGAATCAGTGGTCTTGCTGACTTACATTGCCACGATTCTCATTGCAATTGTGATGATGGCTATCACATTTGCACTCGCCTTGACTCGATTCAATAGAGACCGAATGATATCAATGGTCTAAATGTAGAGGAAGATCTCTCCCTCTCATCTATTCCTTTCTCAACCGTAGGCTTTGACCTTCTTCAAACCAGTCGGATACCTATGGGCTAGGTCTCTATAAATCGCCTTGAATCTGGTCAATTCTTCCTTATGATGATCTTTGACATCACCTATTACCTTAGCGGGAACACCCACTGCTATCTTCTCAGGTGGAATCTCGAAGTTCTGCCTCACAACAGCTCCCTCGCCGACTATCGCCCACTCCCCAACCACAGCCCAATCAGACACGATGGCGCCCATGCCTATGACTGCCTCATCTTCTACTGTTGCATTGTGAATAATGCACCCATGACCAAGAGTCACATTGCTGCCGACAATTGTAATCTCACCAGGCCTTGCATGTATAATCACATTGTCCTGAATACTGGTGCCATTTCCGACACGAATCTCTCCATAGTCACCTTTCACAACTGCTCCGGGTGCGATATAGCATTCATCACCAATCGTTACTTTTCCGATGACAGAAGCCGAATGGCTTACATAGGTGTTCTTTCCAAGCGAAGGAATTCTACCTTCAAAATCGTAAACTGTCATTTCTAAATCGCTTCTTTTCTTCAATAACTAGGATATTAGGATGCAGGTAGATGAGCTTCCAGTGTCCAAAGGCAATCTCGGAAACATTAAAGGCCTGCCCTACTGATGTTTTGGGCGGGGAGATTAGACCAGTCCCCAAAAATGGATGTGTTCGCTGTGGCGGTTGAGAATCCTGATGATATGCCTCTATTCCCAATACTTCGGGGAGAATCAGTTGGTGAAAGTGGGGAATTCAGTGGCAGAGTGTTCATTGTCTACAAGCCCAAGGATTTGGACCGCAAATGGTCATCTGATGAAATTGCAGTACTAGACTCAAGTCTGAAGGAGTCCATTCAGGAAGATCCGAGTGCACTTGAACGCCTTTTCAAGAACGTATCTGCAGTGCTATCAGAGTTTGGAGAACCCATGGGAGAATTCTCATCCTTTGCCTATGAACGCGAGGCAATCTGTATAGTGAAAGTGGCTGACGCTAGTCATGTTATGGAGAATGATATGCACATTCGTATTATTGCATCAGAGAATCAGGGCGACGTCTTCTTTATCGACTGAAATCATCAAGGCTTTATGCCACTTCTTAGTCTGGTAACATCAAATCGGATTCATTACGGAGAGGAGAGTTTGTCCAAAGATAGAATCTATCGTGTCTTGGATTGGACCGACGTCAGGTTTACTCAGCTTCTAATCTTCTTTGGCAGCGTTTCCATCTT
>JBHLQS010000061.1:0-15092 GCA_048883405.1 Candidatus Thorarchaeota archaeon | reverse complement strand
CACGGAGTATATCTGCTTGTGCAATCGTCAGATTCGATAAGTCCGCCTTGGCTGCCGCCCATTCGTCAAGATCTGGGAACTCCATAATCATGCCGCCCCAAACAAGATGGTACACGCGCTTGAGGATGACATCGGGGTCAGTCCCCTTTCCCACATACTCGAAGAATGCCTTTACCGTGGCTGGTGTCTGCTCAGTCATCTCTGCTGGTATCTCTGTTCCAAACCCTGCAAAGGCAACATCAAGCTCTCTCAGGACATCCATTCTCTCTCTGATTCCAGCAGCAATCACTGGCAAATCAATATCAAAGGCGCTAAAATGCATAATCAGCTTCTTCTTGCTGATTGTTCCATATGGCAATTTTATCTCGGAACTCATATGACACACTCCTTCATCGTGTCTTGCCTGTACTCGGATATGGAGGCTGATAAGCCTTTCAGGTTGTAGGCGAATCCTTAAGACACCTCCAGCTAAGCCCTCACGAACGATGCATCAGCCACAGTATGACTACGCGTTAGAGGACCTCAGCTGGATAGTCAATTTCATGCGTGAGGTCAAGGATTACTTCTTTGTCAGACCACAGGACAACCTCTTGATACTGCGTCCAAACAAGGTTATGCACCTCAATGAAACGGGAACAATAATGCTGCGTATGCTGCTTGATGGCGCAACCGCAGAAGAGGTCAGAGACCACTTTGTTAGGAACTTTGAGGCTGATGAACAGCTAGTACTAAATGATCTGGCCGCCTTTGCAGATGACCTAAGAAGCATGGTGATGGGAAATCAGAACATCTACTCATACAAGACCGCTAGGATCGTGCCTTTTGGAGAGGGAGAAATAAAATATCCCGTATTGAGTGAGATTGCTCTTACCTACCGATGTAACAATAAGTGTCAATTCTGCTATGCATTCTCCCCATATAGAGAAACGAATGAGATGACTAAAGACGAGGTAAAGCGGATTATTGACATTATTGTCGACGACGCCCACGTTCCAAGTCTTTCCTTCACTGGAGGCGAGCCGACTCTACGTGATGACCTTTTTGAGCTGATAGCGTATGCCCGAGAAAGAGGACTCCGCGTCAATCTTATCACAAACGGCCGAAGGTGTGCAGATCCGAATTTCGTTCAAAGACTAGTTGAGGCGGATTTGAACAGTGCCCAGGTATCAATCGAGGGTCCCGATGCAAAGACACATGACGAAATTGCTGGCACTCCAGGATCCTTTGAGCAGACAGTTCTAGGAATCAGGAATCTGAAAGAAACTGAAATCTACACTCATTGTAATACTACAATTTGCAGGCCCAATGTTGACAAACTTGAAGAATTGGTTGATTTCATTGCTGATGAATTGGAACTGAGTTATTTCAGCATGAACATGGTCATCTATACTGGCACTGCCGCAAAACTCAGAGATAAGTTACAGGTGAAGTATGGAGACATCGGAGAGATCGTGAAGCGAGTGAAAAAGAGGGCAAACAAGAAAGGAGTGCAATTCGTCTGGTATGCTCCTACTCCAGTATGCGTATTCAATCCTATTTCGCTTGGATTAGGTGCAAAGAGTTGCGCCGCATGTGACGGCTTATTATCCGTTGATTCAGAAGGAGGGCTTCTTCCTTGCTCTAGCTTTAGCGATCCAGTGGGCAATCTATTGGAAGAATCCTTTGACAAAGTGTGGAACAATCGAGCTTCTAGATTCTGGAGGAGCAAAGACTTTGCAGCTGAGGGCTGCAAGGTATGTACTCATTTTGATTATTGCTTTGGCGCTTGTCCATTGTACTGGGATGTCCAAGGATATGAGGAGATCAAAGAGTATTGGCCCAAGAAGAGTCGTGTTGCATTTAAGGTAGATGAGGCAAGGCTTAGTCTGAGAAGAAGAATCCGTGGCGACCAACATGGCATAACTTAGAGGACAGCACAGCAACGGTTTTGAGGGGCGTTTGCTTCGGAAATGACATGCGCGTTGATGACCTTGTAACGCCTGCGACCTTGGTAGACTACGACAGACTTGTGCAAAACATCAAGAATATGGCAAACAAGGCACGTGAACACCAAGTAGCCCTTAGACCGCATGTCAAGACACACAAATGTGTTGAGATTGCCGAGATTCAAAGAAACTACGGAGCGTCTGGCATCACAGTATCAACCATGGGCGAAGCACTGTTTTTCGCAGAGAACGGATTTGATGACATAACATTAGCAATGCCCCTTGCCCCAGACAAGATCAATGCCGTAGCAAAACTTGCTATCAAGGTCAAATTCAGGGTGATTATCGACCATCCTGCTGCACTCAAAGAACTAAGGCCGGGATTCAGGAAAGCCAAGGAGGAGCTTGATGTACTTCTCAAAGTGGATTGCAACTATCATCGAAGTGGTGTAGATCCAACGCGGAAGGGCTCGCTAGCTCTTGCTGAGAAGATACACAAGGCGCGGGGACTGAACTTCGCTGGAATCCTGACTCATAGCGGTCAGTCCTATTATGCCAAATCAGTTGATGAAATCAAAGCTATCGCTGAGGAAGAGCAGAATATCATGCTCAAGTTCGCCAGAGATTTGAGAAAAAGGAGCAAAGCACTTGCGCCAAAGATTGTCAGCATTGGCTCCACTCCCACCATAATGTTGACTGACTCCATCAAAAAGGGAATTACAGAAATCCGTCCAGGTAGCTATGTCTTCTTCGACTACACGCAGGTGGCGCTCGGTGTGTGCAAGCCATACGACTGCGCGCTGTCAGTTCTTTCGAGTGTCATAAGCGCATATCCAAATCGCATCATTCTCGACGCAGGTGCTACAACACTCTCATTAGACCCCGGCCCTAGGCATCTCTTCCCGAATTGCGGATTTGGAAAGGTCATCTCAGACTACCATGAGGGAGACTTCGCGGAAAACACTGATCTAACGGGGCTTTCTCAAGAACATGGGAAAGTGGAGATATCCAAGGGATCTCCATTGAAAGGCCTCGTTCCCGGAGACCGTGTCAGTATCCTGCCGAACCACTCATGCCTTGCAGCGAATCTCTCTAGTAGGTTCTACGTAACCTCTGATGGTGATATTCTAGATATCTGGGAAACATACATGGACAGATAATTTCACCACACTAGGTTTCTAAACGGTTGACAATGGAATGTCCGCAGAATGGGCAGTACTCTTCTTCTCCAGGGAGTATTGGCGCGGGAAGCCTACCGCCGCAATTCGGACATGCAGTAACAGCCTTAGGCAGTTGTTCAACTGCTTCTGATGTATATACCACCCTGGAATTCTTGTCGATAGTGCCCCTAAATTTGCCGTTGGCGGATAGCTGCTCAAGGGCTTCGACAATCTGATCATCGGTCGCATTGGCAACGTTTGAGATTTGGTCGAATGTCATTCGCCGCTGGGCATGCAATAGATGCAAAAGGCTTTCTTCAAGTGACACCGCGGACGGACTGACAATCTCATTCTTACCTCTGTCAAGATAGACAAGAGGAAGATGCCTGCGTGCTAGCTTCTCTGCAGCATCCGCGACATCTGCGGGGCCCACGTCTAGCACTCTTGCAGCCTCAGCCACACCAATTCGACCTTCTTTCTGTACAAGAGGAATAAGCTTTCCGGAGATGTCGCCTACACGTGCATCTCGGGTTCCCTTGACGATGAGCCAAAGTCCGATTGCCAATTCAGGCAAACCGAGGATTCCCCATGCGATAATGCCAGACGTAATGAGAGTCCCCACATCTCCTCCAACCTGTATGGTAGCTTGGTATACAATATATGACATGGCAACACAGATGACGAGAAAAATAATCCCTAGTAGCTGAGATAGACGCGGATTCACGTGACACAGACTCCAATTTAGCCTTCAGCACCCCTGTAATTATAAATTGTGTCCTATTTTTGAGAAAAATGGACTACAACTTCTCTAAACGAAGCAGGCCTGATTCGCGGGCATTTACGACAGAATCTTTAATAAAGAGAGAACGTCATGTCACCGAGTACTACACCCTGAAAGGACGTGTAAAAGACCGTGACTATAGACCGCGAGGGAGCAACAAGCGCAATCATACTTCACTTCACTGAGGGGAAGCCCGTAGAATTTCCTCAAGATTTTGTCGCCGATATTGGGGAGCGAGCGGCTCTGACTGTGTTGCATCACAAGGACAGAGTTATGAAGATCTTTCCGGTTTCTAGCGATGATATTTACCTGCTTCGAATTGAAATCAGTGATCTATCAAGGAACTTCCTGAAGCAGCTCAACTTCGCTTTCAACGATGCCAAGCTTAGCGACATCATTTTCACGACTGGCGTTTGTCTCAGGGGCGAAAAATGCTACTACGAGTGTTACTTTGTGCCGGATCAGCTCGTTGTTACGCTGAAGGAGCTTGAGGAAAGCCTCAGGAAGATACCTGGTGTATCCAGAGTTGTATTACGCAAGGTAGACTAGTAAAGATCGCCAGATTTGTTACCCTCTTTCATTGGACCGGAGAGAAGCTATCTACCCAAATGAACACGGAGTGGACTCCACTCCGAACATACTTTCTTTTTGTTTTTCATGCTACAGGACTTACTATAGCCCTTGGTGTGCGTTCAATATTATCTTTCTTGGATCTCCAGTATACAGCCCACCATCCATCGTCGGTACGCTTCAGGTGGACATCACATAGAACGGAAAGCGTCCTCTGGAGAAGTAGCGCGATGCTGACCTCACTAACAACACGCTCGAGTCTGAAGACTCGTCCATTGACGACCACCCACTTGTCAGCACTATCTGTCATACCATAATGTATTGGTTCTTCCTGATAACCTCGGGATGAGAAACAATGTCAATAAGGCACACTGTGAGAGTATAGAACCTGCACTTCCATGACGCGGAATGGTTCACCTTATACGCCATAGAGGCGTGCCGACGGATTCTCGGTAATTCTTCAGGTTATGGGGCGTGTACTCCGAAATGAATTGCTCCACAATATAATCTGCATCTCTTCGTATGCCATACCTCTTGAAATGCAAAAGAACGTTGCGAATATCCCTCGAAAGCAGTGCTTCAGCCTGTTCCATATCAGCCCAAGCGTCGACTCGATATGCCTGAGGAACATCAATGATCCAAGGTCGACTCTGCCACCAAAGAATGTTATACTTGCTGAGGTCTCCATGAATATAATGCGCCTTGGTGTACATCAGGAAATAGTCATCGATTATCCGGTCCAATGCTTCTTCGGGGGCTTCAAGTGTAGCATCACGAAGTTGTGGGGCCGTATCTACGCCATCTCCAATGAATCGCATCGTTACGTAGTTGCCAACCCTGCCAACTGGTGTTGGGACATGAACCCCTGCTCTATAGCAAAGGCTCAGAATGTCGAACTCTTTTGCAGCCAATGCCTCCATCTGTGTTGGTGCAAAGTACCCCTTCTTCTTCCTCGCTTGAGCTGACGTCCAATACCTGTAGGCCTTCAAAATAAGGGGGTGCCCTTTCCACAGGGCAAGGAAAATTGAAGCCTCTTTTCCTGCACTGACCTGGTAGAGGAGATCAGTGGCGAGTCCAAATTGAATGGCGTTCTTTCGAACCTCCTCTAGAGTTATCTCATGAATAGGCACATACCTGCCTCTTCGATGACCACGCTCCAAGCTGCGCTGCGATGTCAGTGCGCTGGTCTTCTTGGGATTGAACTTCTCAACCACTCCAGGACTCAAACAGTCATCTCCTCCCTCTACAGCAACTCAATACCTTCAGACTTGAGTTCTCTGTAGTTCTTCAGATTCTCAGGAACATACTCTGACAGGAAGACTTCGAGGATATGATCTGGATCTCGATGAATTTCGTAGCTTTCGAAATGGATTAGAACATTCTTGATATCCCTCATGAGCAACTTCTCAACCCTTAGCATATCAGACCACTTGTTGACAGTGACGGCTTGCGGAACATCGATTATCCAAGGACGTTCTTGCCACCAGAGTATATTGTACTTGCTGAGGTCTCCGTGGACATAGTGCGCTTTGCTATACATTAGGAGATAATCATCCAGTATCTGATCCAGGACGATTTCAGGATTCTGAAGATGGACATCTTTGAGTTGAGGCGCAGGCTGAGTCCCATCCCCGATGAATCTCATTGTGAGGTAGTTTCCAACTCGACCAATGGGAGTGGGAACGTGAACCCCTGCTTTGAAGCAGTTCATGAGGTAGTCGTACTCCATGACAGCCAAGTCCTCCATCATTCCAAGGATGAAGTATGTTCTCTTGCCTGTGCCCTGAGCAATGTATCCCTTCTTCTTTGACATCTTGTGAGAGGATTGCCATAGCCGGTATGCTTTCAGGATTATATGGTGTCCTCTCCATTGAGCAAGGAAGATTGAGGCTTCCTTTCCAGCGTTGATCTGGTAGATGACATCAGTCGCAAGACCAAATTGTATCGCATCTTCGCGAACCGTGTCAAAGGTCAGCTCTTTGATCTCTGTCATCCTACCAGAGGTTTCTCCCTTCAGAGCAGCGCGCTTTTGAGCGATCACGCCACTCTTCAGAGGATTATGCTTTTCGACTCGGCTCACGATTCACACCTACTGCAATGTGAGCCCAGCATTCGTGGTTTCGTTTTATTTCTCAACTTCTGATTTCACTCTCATTGACTGAGCTGGTACGCATCTTACATTCCAAGCACTTCAAACCAATATCAGCAGACAGCCAGCCCCACGCAATGCGCGTCAATGAGCAGTACATACACGATGCGTGAAATGAATGCTAGCACAGAGAAACAGCGGATGTCGTTCTATTAGACACCCTCATAGCGGGTGCAAGTGTCCACTGCATTAACCAATTCTACCGCAATCATATGGAACTGCACCTCCTTTCGAGTCATGCAGGTTCTGCTCATGGAATTCTGTATAAAGGATTTGTGGTCAGCGTCATGCATTTTCAAGTTGCGTCAGAAACGTCACTTGGTGCTTCTACTAGCACCTGCACCGGAGAGGTTTCTTCGATATACTTCCATACCAAGAATGCCCCTATCAGACCAAGACCCGCAGCTAACCAAAAGGGAACCATAAAGCCTTCTACTATTGCAAATCCAAGGTTGAATGTCAGAAGCGAGAAGTAGGCATAAATTACCCCGCCAACGAGCGGTCCTATTGTTGCTCCCGCATTGAAGAAAGCTTGAATCGTACCAAATAGCTTGCCGCGAAGACCCCAAGGCACTATGTCCGCCTGTATTGCGCGCATCGCTGGCTGCGATGCAGACATAGATGCGCTCTGAGCAATCCACACAGCTCCAGTCTGAAGAACATTCGTGGTGGTAGGCAATATCGCGAGACTTGCTCTGGCGCCAACAGCGCCCCAAACAGCCAGACCCTTTCGACCGCGTCTATCAGCATACCGTCCCGCAGGTATAGTGAACAACATACCAATTGCCCCGGCTCCGGAAATGATGAAGCCAATCAAACCAATGTCCGTTGTTATCTTGCTCATAAGAAACAACTGGAATAGAGGCTGCCCCAGTCCCATAGCAATTCCATTCATCATGGCCATAATGTAGAGCACATTGATCATCCTACGTGTACTTGGTGCAATTTCATCATTGGAAAGCAAAAGGCGAGAAGGCTCAGGCTCCATCTCCTGAGGTTGTTCCGTCGGAATCTTCTCCTGTATCTTCAAGGGAGATGTTTCCTTGAGACTAATCCCCGTCAGTAAAACTGCAGGCAGAACGATGAGAGCCGCCATGAAATATGGCACCCTAAAAACATCTGGCACTGGAAGAAGAAGGAAATCACGACAAAAATTGTAGAGGATGCCTCCAAGCCCAGGACCGGTCACAAACCCGATATTTGAAACGAACATATAGACTCCAAGCCCTTCCCCTCTTCGGTCGAAACCCACTATATCCATGAGCGAAGCTTCTGCTACCGGCCATACCATCCCAGAAACAATCCCTTGGAGAAAGCGAATGATAAGGAGATCAATCCATGACCGAGCAAGACCGAAGAGCAAGAGTAGAAAGAAATAGCCAAGTAGGCCTATCATCAATAGGGGCTTGCGACCTCGAGTGTCTGAAAGGCCGCCGAAATACCTGGCAAAGATTGTCCGTGAGAACATGAACGCAGCCATCATTATGCCCAGAATAACAGCAAAGGAAGCCACAACCTCGTCTGGGACTATGTATCCGGGACCAGGCGGCTGAGTAAGTCCTCCTTCAAGAGCAATAAGATAGAAGGCCATCGAAGGAGCAATAATCCCAAATCCCAACATAATCAGAAGCGCGTCAAATGAAAGAACCATGACGCTAAGATTTGTGTATAAACGGCTGGGATTGTTTCGTCCCACTTGGCTTCACCATCGTTTCACGAAGCGCTGAAGACCTGCTAATATAGATGTGCATGCTGAGAAAATTGTGTTGAAAGGAAGGATTTATTTTAAAGTCATCTCGCCGTCCTTCGGTTTCCAACTTACGAATTGACCCTTCCAAGTTAATGAGTGAAACCGCTGCCCTTCAAGAGGAATCTAAATGCCAAACCCAATGAACCCATTGATAGTTCAGTCTGACAAGTCAGTCCTTCTTGAAGTGGACAATCCCAAATATGAAGAAGCCAGGGACTCTCTGGCCAGGTTTGCAGAGCTAGTGAAGAGTCCAGAGTATGTACACACTTACCGAGTTACTCCGTTGAGCCTGTGGAACTCTGCTGCAATGGGCATGAGTGCCAGAGAAGTCATTGATGCATTGGAGAAATATGCAAAGTATCCAATACCTGACAATATCAAGCGCGAGATTATCGAGTACATGTCCAGGTATGGTCAAATCACATTGTACATGGAGGGCCCAGACCTCATATTGGAATGTGCAGAAGAAGACTTAGCTGAAGAGATTGGGGCTCAGACAAAACTTGAGCAGTATCTTGAGGAACGAATCGATGAGAGATCATTTCTGGTTGTAGGAGGTCAAAGGGGATTTCTGAAGCACGCGTTACTTGAGTTGGGCCATCCCGTAGAGGACCTCGCTGGCTATGTAGAAGGAGACTCCCTCGCCCTAAAAATGCGGGATGTGACACTTGAAGGGAAGTCTTGGGGACTGCGGAGATATCAGAGGGATGCCGTGGATACCTTCTATGCTGGCGGAGGTGTCAAAGGAGGCTCGGGAGTTGTTGTATTGCCCTGTGGAGCGGGCAAGACAATGGTCGGGATGGGCGCCATAGAGAAGCTGCAGACATCAACGCTCATTCTTTGCCCCAATGTGATTGCAGTTCGACAATGGATTCAAGAGCTTCTTGATAAGACCGATTTGAAGCCTGAGGACGTAGGTGAGTACACCGGTGACCTGAAAGAGGTGCGACCGATTACTGTTGCTACCTATCAGATACTCACATGGCGGAAGTCTCGAGAGGACTCTTTTGAGCACTTCGGCATCTTCGAGGCCAGGAATTGGGGACTAATCATATATGATGAAGTCCACCTTCTTCCAGCTCCAGTTTTTAGAGCGACTGCAACTATACAAGCAACTCGACGACTTGGACTAACTGCCACTCTTGTCCGTGAGGACGGGCGAGAGGAAGACGTATTCAGCCTGATTGGACCGAAGCGATATGACATGCCTTGGAAGCTGCTTGAGGACCAGGGATGGATTGCCACAGCTATATGCTATGAGATACGCCTTGAGTTGCCGGATCCAATGAGAAGAAAGTATGCACTTGCTGAGGATAGAAAGAAATACAGAATTGCCGCAGAGAACCCAGAGAAGAACAAACTCATCAAGACGCTGGTCGCTTATCATGAAGATGACAATGTTTTGATCATCGGGATGTATCTCAACCAGCTCAAGATTATTGCAGAGGAGATAGAGGCGCCTCTAATTACTGGTAAAACGCCCAACTCAGAACGTCAGAGATTATATGAAGCATTTAGGGTAGGAGAACAGAAAATTCTCGTTGTGTCAAAGGTTGCTAATTTCGCACTTGATCTTCCCGATGCCAATGTAGCCATCCAAGTGTCGGGCACATTTGGGTCTCGACAGGAGGAAGCACAACGACTTGGTAGAATTCTAAGACCAAAGACGGACGGTAGCTTCGCAAGGTTCTACTCACTCATTACAAAGGACACTCGAGATATGGACTTTGCGGCAAAGCGCCAGCTCTTTCTAACAGAACAGGGCTATCAATATGTGATAGCATCCGTTGATGAGGACATCTGGGAGAGATCTCCAGAGAGCTTCTTCTAGAATTGGTTCAATACCTGAATTAGCTCGTCGATTTGTATCCTGTTGTAAGATTCCATTGATTCCACTAAGTCATCACTAGCTAGAATTGATGGAACCTGTCCGATTTCACAACGAATCAATCGTTCAAGAGTCCAAGAGATACATGAGAATAGTGCAAGACCTCTCAATCTAAGCATCTGGGTCGGATCTCTCGATGAGAAGCTCACCAGTATATCAGACGAGAACGGCTCAATTGGCTCCGAGAGGAGATAGGCGATGTCATAGTTGGTAAATCCTCTGCAGAACTCACTCCAATCCAAGAGCAAGACACGATCTTCTTGGAATATGGCATTACTCGGGCGAAGGTCGCCATGCATAGCACCTCTAGACAGGCTCACACCATCCAAAATGGTTTCAAGGGAACTATAGAACTCGTCAATTGTTACTCTGGCTCGTTTCATCCTTTCTGAGTGGAGCCCCGAGTCTGACAGGATTAAGTCAACTCTTGAATAGAGATAATGTAGGTACTCCACAGCAAATGAATAGACAGGCGCTCCAGAAATTTCAAGACGTTGAAGTTGATCCAAGCCTAATTCCAGTCTGCGAAACTCGTCAATACTAATTGAACTCAGACTTGAATGAACTACTCCGGGCTCATAATAATAGACCAAGAAGGGAGTTTGATTTTTGTTCGGAAGGGTCCCATATGTCATTGGACGAGGACTCAGTCCGTTTCGAGCTGCTTCATATAATGCAAGAAACTCTTGCGCGTAATGAGTTGAGGGATACTCCATCAATAGCGTGGGAATCCTTAGAACTAGGCGTTCCGGCTCGCAATGAGCAAGCATATTGATATTGGACATGCCACCCAGAGTTCGTTCTATTGTGATATTGGGGATATCCAAAGCGTCGCTGAAAAGGAACTCTAGATTATCCTTGAGATACCCGTAGGCTTTGAGATTGTATTCCGACATCAGCGCGATAATATCAGGGACACGAAGCACTTAAAGAGTGTCCAAGCAGCCGCATCGCCTATGAATGGAAGAGATGTCCTCCTCATTCTAACACATCTATTTAGATTCAGAGGCAATCAGACATCCATAGATGAAGCTGTAAGATTCCTCTCGTTCAGGTGTAGATATGGAAAGCCAAGCAACATCAGACGCCTTCTTTCAGCTGCATTGTATAGTGAAATGATATCAAGAAATGGAGATCAGATTGTGGCAGAGTTTATGTTTGATCTTCAGAAACTCTCTCCAAATCAAGCAGCGAGGTTTAGTAGAAGTATACAATTCGAGGACTCCGTTGAGCCATTGGTCTAGCTTGCGGTTGATGCTATTTTTCCTATGGAAGCCAAAAGCGCTGTGAGTTGAATGAATGGGTTTCTAGCCTGAACAATACGATAGTCAATCTCAGCAACTCTATCTAGTAGAGTCGTGAGAACATCAGGTTCAAATGGACGACTCAGCAATTCTCTCTCAACCTGGAGCATGACTTCACTCGGTGAGTATCCCTCAAGAGCCAAGAGACCTCTGAGAGATTCTCTAGCAATAACAAAAGACCCGTCTATTGATGCAGATATCATATTGCGGACTCCTTTCGAGAGAGTGGTTTCAGAGCAAGCATAGACTTCATCCTCGGTCACTGGCTTGCCTGCTGCAGAAACAATCTGGAGTAAGTTGATGGCTCGTCTCATATCGCCATTGGATTCAAGGGCGATGGCATCCAATCCAGCTGAGTCTACCTCAACACCCTCTGATTCAGCAATTCTAGTCACCAATGATACAATCACGCTGTTTGGTGGACTTGGAAAATTGATAACCAGCGAACGAGAAATCACAGCTGGACTCCAACCAGCCAGAGTGGGTGTAGTGAAGATGAACCGACAGACCTCGTTGTAGATCTCCATGGTTCTTCGCAGCGCCTGTTGCATGCTGCTGGTCAAGGCATCTGCCTCATCGAGGACTAGCACTTTGATCATTTCATTAGAAACCGTGACTGTGGAGGCAAAGAGACTAATAGCACCCTGAAGTAGCTGAGACTTGTTTGGATTGCGCTTCCTGCCCTTTATCTTCAGGTCAGCCTTGACATTCTTGAACACTATAGACATGTACTCGTCTAGTTCAGACCTCTTGCCGCGGTCCAATTTAGCTAAGTCTTTGATATCACGCTTTGCTTTAGCAACGGAATAATCAGAAACATCGCGGATATTCAGCATCTTGTAGTTTGCAGAGATAGAATCACCGAGCAGCGCTCTGGCAAAGACCTGTGCGGCACTAGTCTTCCCAGTTCCGTATGGTCCGTACAGTATCATATTGGGACATGAACCTGCATCCGCAAGATTCCGAAGCTTGGCAATGGCGTTATCTTGTCCAACAAAGTCATCCCATGCTTTTGGACTATACTTCACGCTCCAGAGAGGAGGCTCCAATCGATGCACCCATTGTCCAGTCAGATGTTACCAAAATAAGGTTGCCCCTCAATTGGGCGATGCAAGGATGGTCAAGACCGTAATTGTCTTATGCACAAAAACTCAGGGCTCTTGGATGCCGCAACACGGCTTTGACAAATATCTAGTAAGTCAGGGAAAAAGACAATGCCTAAAGAATCGCTCCAGAAGGAACTAGAACATATACTGAGAGAGGATTTGATGTTCGCATGTCAGTATTGGGACATCGATGTCAGTGGGAGTGATTCTGGCACAAAGCTCGTTTCCCTGCTCGCCGAAAAGATGAAGGACAAGAAAACCAGAGACCGGGTTTTCGGCACATTCTCAGACAGAGAAAAGGACCTTCTTGGAATGCTCGCACTCAATAAGGGTGCAATGAGCTACGACAGACTCAAACCGTTCAGAAAGATTTACAGCTATGGTCAACTTAACCAGACTGAGAGAGACCTTAGGAAGAAAGGCATCATCATTCGTAGATTATTGTCGAGGCTTACAGATTTTGGAAGAGAGGTTGCGGAGTTCAAGATTCTAGACTATCTCATGCCCTTCCTATCAGAGATGTTTTCAAAGAAACCTGAACCTAGCGGAGAACTCCCCAAGAAAGCTCGGAACATCACCGATGACCGTGATACTCTTCTCCTAGACATGTTGCTACTTGCGTCCTACCTTGCTAAACATGAAGTGAGAATGACAACTTCTTGGGAGTTTCCGAAGAGGGAAGCAGACCAGATCATGGCAGCTATGTCCAAGCCGACGGAAGAACGATTTGAACTGGTTCAGAAAATGGCTCGAAAAGCTGGTGTGTATGCCATTGTGGAAGAGGACAGGGTAGTTCCAGGCAAGATTGAATCACTGTTCTCAGGTAAGCAGGACACAGTTTCACGAAGATTCCTTCTCTCTTCGCTGGGGCGAACACGTGCCATTTGGGCAACCCCAGACCAACCGACTGAGTACACTATGAGCCTAGCAATCTGCAGACTTCGAGAAAGCGACATAGAGGAATGGATACCAATAGAAGAGATGAAAGAGTGGATACGTTCTGAACTCTTTATTGATGCTCAACCTCTAAAATGGGTGCAGGTCGACGATGACCGGGTAAGGCTAGCTTTGGAAACTCCTCTCCGTCTTGGTCTTGTTGAGGGAGCCTACAGGGGCAAGAACCTAGTAGCAGTCAAGCTAACAACCGTTGGAGAAAAAGTACTAGCTAAGTCTACAGAAGACGATGAAACGGCTGATAAAACATTCTTTGTGCTTCCCAATTTCGAAGTCACTGCTTTCACTTCTGAAATGGACTACTACAAGGTATACCAACTGATGCTTTTTACGGAACCAATTAAGACTGATATCGTAAGCACATACAAGATAACTGATAAGTCAGTATTCGAAGCCATTGAGATTGGACTCAGAGAAAGCACAATGCTTGATTTCCTTAAGGGAGAAAGTAGCAAGCCAGTTCCCAGAAATGTGGAGAGGTCTATTAAAGACTGGACTTCCCAGACAACATTTGCTACGCTTTCCGATATCATGCTCTTTGAAACAGAAACTGAGAGAGAGATGGAAGATTTACTTCTTCTTGATGATTTCAAGAAATATGTTGTCAGAAGGGTCGGGCCAACGGCAATGATAGTCACGGGGGATATGGATCAGCTGGATGAAGACTTGGGAGAACACAAATGCAATGTCAGGATGACTGGTGAGGAGACCCATCCCGTTGAAATAACTCCGGGCACAGCGATAGCTGAGCAAGTACTCCTCTACGGTGACCATTCTGTCACTGATGTACCAGAAGCATGTATAGGCTGCCCAGCGATTCAATCATGCAACAGGGTGGTTAGAAGAAAGGCGCGTGGTAAAAGAAGCGCATGAGAGCAACAAGCATTCTTCGTTGCTAACAGATTTACCGTCCCAATGAGATAGGCTTAAGTGATGGATGGTGTGGTCACCGTTCCTACATGGCGGGAAATGCCTATGAGCGAAGGAACGACAGAGCCAGGCATCTTCATGAAATTCATCCAAGACTATCGTTTCAAGATGCTCATACCTGAGCTTCTGGTGGTCTTTGGTGTCTGGTATTTACTTCCAGAATCACTCACAATGAATGTATATCTCCTTCCTGCTGTAGAATCAGCTTTGGGACCCTTGGTATATCTTTGCCAGCCTTTGGAGCTAGTTGTGCCCGGCATCCCTTCTGGAATTCTAGCCTTCCTGACAGCATTCACGCTTCACGGGATCTATCCACTCGACAACTACCACGAGGGAAAGATACGGGTACTGCCTAGAGCAGCAGTGCTCATGATCCTTGTATCGTTCACATTCCTTCCAGTCCTCGTTGGATTTCAAATGCTGGGCTACTATATGACTGAGGCGACTGAGTACTTCTCGCGAAACCCACTCTGGGAACGGTTTGAGAGCTTCGGCGACCTATTCTTCTATGCCGGGGCAATGTTCTTCGTTGGACTTCAGTGGTGGATGTTCATACCGGTGTTCTTCCTATCACA
>JBHLQS010000060.1:0-15415 GCA_048883405.1 Candidatus Thorarchaeota archaeon | reverse complement strand
TCCTTCGGCTGGTCAATTATTGAAACAGAACTTATTCTATTTGAGAGGTACACTAAGCTCTCGTCATTCCGGTCTCTTACAACAATTAAGGGATTCAAGAAATATCTCAACGAGATGGTGGCTAAGGGTTTCTTGACACAGGAAACTCTCCACGGTCAACGGGCATACAGACGTCTTTTGCTGGAAGATGATCTTCATGAGACTATCTCACCAAGATTCCCCTTGGATGAGATGCGATTGGTCTTAGGTGCTCGCGAAGCAAAGAAGAAGGAACAAAAGTACCGCGAATGGCTTCGAAGTCGTTCAGCACCTGGTAGCTAGAACAAACAGCAGAGAACGAGACCTTGATATTCACTATTGTTAATATATTGCCTCGATTAAACCAACCACATCTAATGAGAGAAAACCTGGATGACGACCCCTAGGCAAGATTGGCAGCAGCGCAGAATCCCTCATGACTTCTCTTTTGATTCATCCCCCAAACAGGGACAACAGCAGCAACAAGTATCCACTTCCAATGATCAAGTGAATCATCCCAAGTATCGTTCCTATCTTCACGAACTCTATGAAAGGTATTGGGTCATGTTGAGCTTCTGATAGCCCAATCGCAACCATGTTGGCTGGCGAGCCCAGTGGTGTGAAGATATATCCACCAATGTTCACAGCAAAGACCAATGCCAGCGGCAATACAGGGCTTATAATAGCGAAGTCACGAGCGATTGGTGCCAACACCGCTGAAACTGGTAGATTATCAAGAAAGGCTGAAAGCATGGCAGGTATCCAGACTAGGAAGACTGTGGCAAATGCTGCGTTGTCGCCAACAATGAGTCCGATAAGGTTTCCTAGGTCGTCTATGAGTCCGGTCAATTCAAGTGCTGCAACAAGGCCAAACAACCCAACCAGGAAGAAGACGGTGGGCCAGCCCACTCTGATGAGAAACTCGTTCGCTTTCTTGTGAGCGAGAAGGAGCATGAATGATGCGATTAATAGAGCAGTCATTGCTGGCACTACACCAAAACTTGGACCGAGTGAGAAGCCAACCACAAGGAGTATTATCGCGACAACTGAGATATTGAAGTCCCACTTGTCTTTAATCATGGTTGTTGGCTCAATTGAGAACACTGTGTCTGTTCTTTGATTATCTCTTGTGCCAAAAGACTTTCCGTACCATTTCAATAATATGGGTAAGCTGACAAGAAAGAGGATGATTGAGAGGGGCATGAAGGTTATAAAGAGCAACCCAACATCAAGGCCGGTTTCTCCTGCAATGACGAGGTTCGGAACTGCTCCCACGATAGAAGGTATCGAGGAGAAGTTGCAGACAATCGCCTCAGAAATCAGGAATGGTTTGAAGTCAATCTTAAGTGCATTGCATATCTCTATGGTGAGGGGTGCTGCGATTAGAATAGTTGATACGGTATCGAAGAAGAGACTTATTCCCGCCACAAACACCAGGAATGTGGTGAAGAGGGCCTTATGATCCCCCCCGCTTGGTCTTGCTATCCTAAGTGCGATATATTGGAAGAGTCCAGATGCTGCTGCTATGGAAACAATAACACTCATGGCGATGACAAAAATAATCGTGGTCCACTCGATGTGCATAACGAGTTCTTCAAAGATTTCATCACTAAACTCAAAGCCTATCCAGAGCACAACTCCAACCAATGCCATTCCTAGAAGTGACATCGCTGTCCGATTGACCTTCTCGCTACTGATTATCGCATACGTGCCAATGAAGATGACAAGGACCGCCGCACCGACATCATTGACCACTGTAGTCAATACAAGCGCAACTGCAGTCATGATAATCGCGATGATGGCTGCGATTACACTTGCTCCGAACTTCCTCATTGACAATTCCTTTCGCTCATGCATCTTTCTGGTGACTTCAATTGGAATATGAAGCAACGGAAGACATATCCCATGTCCTAATCATTATGGGTCGTGCCTATCTGAAAACACCCCTACCTTTACTTATTCCTAATGCCATATTAATAGCAAGGATAAAAGCTGCTTCTCTCATATAGACATCATGCTCGAGAGAGTTCTTCAGAACTTCACTGAACGATTTCTGCATTCTTCTCTCAAGTTTACCATCGATAGTGGCGAGGTCCCAGCTTCCCCCGGCCTTATTCCTCCATCGACGGTCCTTTTGGCTGTGCCAATAGTCGTGAATGAAATGGTTCTAGCAGTATGGCTTATAGTTAAGGGATTCAATTCATCTACAATCGCTTCCCCCTCTGCTAAAACAGATATGAACGAGGAGAAGTAATAATTCAGATGTGAATAAGTGAAGAGGAATATATCGTGCTGATCATTGGTGTAGGTGGTAGGTTCGGTCTCGTAAAATACAATTAACAAAATCCGGTCTGGCGTGGCTAGAATACCGGATGACCATACAAGGGATTTCCCCCGTCCGTCCGACTGGACGCCTGCCGTTGCTGGACAGCCTGCCTCCTCGAGAATCGCACATAGAACCCATCACGCGTCCATAGAATCACCCTTGAGCCTTAGAGATGGCAGTCCTCTGGGCGTCAGGCGTGTCTTGCAACGACAAGCTCAGAAAGAACCCGGGCGCGCTACAGAATCAATATGCGAAGGTTCGGAAGTCGGCAAGACATATGTGGATCTGTTTCTCTAGTTTTCAATTTCAAGACACAGAAGGCAACCTTTGGAGAATAATGCACTCAGATTCAGAAGCCATGTAGTTCTCATAAAAGCAGTAACCTTTTCATCATGAGCGCTTGGCAGCACATAGATGACATTGCCGGGGTCCAGCAGCCTTGCATGGGAGCTAGTTTGTGAACAGCGGAAGGCCACTGGCCAGTTTATTGAAGACGACAATAATCTAGTTCCATTTGGCTCGGAGATTGTGCGACTTATTGCATTGAATCGTGCGGTGCAAAGCTGGTCCTTGGGTTCATACTTGAAACCCATTCCCGCCGACAAACCTGTCTTCAATATACCGGCTCTCTCAATAAGTTATGGTAGTGCCAAGAAGCGGAGTATACAAGATGCTATCAGAGAAGTACTCTCTGCTACAGAGATGAGTGGCTTTGAAGATAAGATATCACGCCTATCTGTCGATGACTTTCTAGAGCTCATAGCACACATTCATTCATTTGGCTCATATCATCTACCGGAAGGACATAGCCCTGCTATCCCACAGAGAGTTCTGGGAGCCTACTACACACCTCGAGAGGTTTCAGACTACATCGCCGAGATGACTCTCAGCTCAATGATAAGGAGCCTTGCAAAGAAGAAAGGATTTGAATCTCTCAGCAACAGCATGTTGCTAGTTGACCCTGCATGTGGGTCTGGCGTTTTCTTGCTATCAGCGATTCGAACCTGTGGCAAGCAGTTTCCTGATATACCTCTCCATAGCGTTGCCAGGATGATGAAACCAAATCTATACGGTGTTGATCTGGACAAAGCCGCACTGGAAATTGCAGACATCTCATTGACAATTATGTGCCGTGAGAAGGTTGGTGATTCTAGGACAACCAACCTAGGGCAAACTCTCAGGGAAGGTAACTCCCTGATTTCATTGAATGGCTGGAGCGGCTCGGGGAACTATAAAGGCTATTTCACTGATCCAGAGTCCCGCAAGTCATTTGAATGGTTGTCTCAATTTCCGGATGTTTTCAATGAAAATGACGGGTTCGATGCACTGCTAATGAATCCACCCTATGAGCGCCTAAAACCAAACTATGCTGAGTTCATGCGCGACAGGCTTTTGTCAGGCAGTCGGGAAGTTCATGCCGATGAATTCGACCACTACAGGATTCGTCTCATGGAGGACTTGCAGTACTATCGGAACTCTGGGGAATACGTGCTAGCCAACAGGCATACCCTCGATACATACAGACTCTTCATCGAGAGGTCTCTTAGCTTAGTTAGGCGTGGTGGCGCAATTGGCTTCATTGTGCCCTCAACCGTTTTAGGGGATCTTTCTGCAGAACAGCTGCGTCGTTCGCTTATTTTGGAGAATTCGGTCAAAGTTGTCAATGACTTCCCAGAAGGCAATGATCTCTTCCCAAATGTCACTCAGTCAGTTTCGATTATTGCCCTGAAGAGAGGAGGAACTACGAAGAAGCTCAAAGCGTCCTTTGAACTTGTATCACTGAATGATGCTCTGAGGAAACGGAGTTTCACCATTGAGCTTGACAAGTTTCCTGACTCACTTCGGAAATCGATGGTAGTGCCTCGTATTGAGAGAGATGAATGGCAGGTTTTAAGGAAGCTTCACACGAACCCGACACTTGGCTCACTTGAATGGCTCTCCAATAAAAGAGGGGAATTCGACCTCACACACCATAAGAGATACATATCTGCCAAGGGTGCTCGATTGTTGAGAGGTTCTCATATCGGCAGATACGTTCTGAGATCTGGCAGACGCAGATCTGAGGAGTACATAGACACCACCAAATTCCATGCGAGCCTTGGTTCCTCAACCAGGATTAAAGATGCCCGAAAGCCTAGAATCGCTTGCCAGCAAATATCTAATAGGAACCAAAGATGGCGACTGAAGTTCGCACCAGTTGATTCTGGTGTCACTCTGGCTAACTCGTGCAACTACATCGTGCTTTCGCATGGCTCTGATTCCAAACTGCTTGATTATCTCCTTGGTGTCATGAACTCTGAGTTATTGAACTGGAGGTTCGATATCACCAGTACGAATAATCACGTTTCAAATCGTGAATTGTCAGGACTTCCCCTTCCAAGGTCTCCTTCTTCTGAAATTGTGAAAAGGATTGGTGATGCAGCGAGAGAATGCTCCCGCAACCAAGGAATCTACGATCCCGAGCTAGAAGCCCTCATTTTCCTACTATATGGAATAGAACCAGTTGGGGCAAAGCGAGTGCTTTCCAGCAGAGGAGCATCCACCGATGAATTAGCGAGTGTCCTCTCTGTGTTACAAGGGCTGATGAATAGCTAAGATTACTTCTCCACCCAGCTGCATTCGGTTTCGTCATGCAGTTGGATTTTGGTGATATTGAATGGGAATCGCTACTTCCGAATCCTTTAGCGAGCAGTCCTCTGAGGAGTTGCTTTACAACCATGTATGTGCGAAGCTCAGCGAGCTCGACATGGAGATTATACGGGCCGTTCGTCCAGGAGGAAATTGGAAGGACATCCCGCTAAACGTAGCAAAGAAATCAGCTCGCCTCCGTCAAATACGAGCATCAGGAGGGCGCACAACATACTACGGCAGGCTAAGTGAGAACTTGCCAAGCTATACAATCAATACATACTTCAATAGACCTGGAAATGGGACGTTTATTCATCCTGTGCAAGACAGATTAATTTCAATCAGAGAAGCAGCACGACTCCAGTCTTTTCCTGATAGCTACAGAATTCTAGGCAGTACCACCTCCATGTTCAAGCAAATCGGGAATGCAGTACCTCCTCTCCTGGCTTGTGCAATAGGGGAACAGGTTAAACCTGGACTTGTCGCGGATTTATTCTCTGGAGCGGGGGGTCTCTCAGAAGGGCTTTCTCAGGCTGGTCATTCTGTAGTCCTCGCTTCCGATTTCAATGCAAAGATGTGCAAAACCCACAAGCATAATCATCCTGACACTACAGTGGTCTGTTCTGACCTATCCAAAGAGAACAGCACCAAGGAGGTTGCGGAAGAGATTGATGTAGCTGCCAAAGGAAAGAATCTGCGAATGATAGCGGGCGGACCACCCTGTCAAGGATTCTCTACTGCTGGGAAATGGGATAGTCTTGATGCGCGTAATCAGCTGTTTCTACCATTCGTGGAAGTCGTTGAGAGGATGATGCCTGACTATGTGTTAATTGAAAATGTGCCAGGTCTTCAATGGATGAAGAATGGAGTAGTCCTGGACAAAATACTCTCTATTCTTAATGGACTCGAGTATGCAACATCAACTCATCTCATCAGGGCTGAAGAATTCGGGGTTCCTCAAAGAAGACGTAGGATATTCATTCTTGGGTCAAGACAAGGAGTGAGCTTCAAGCCGCCCTTGCCTCACTTTTACTCCTTGGAGCGTAGAAAGAGACGGTCAGAAACCCTGTGCATTGATGAATTGGCCTCACCAGTGACTGTAGGTGAAGCTATTATGGACCTCCCTCCAATTCCTTCAGGGGGCGGAGAGCATGTTTCCAATTACGAGGGAAATGGACATGAGAGCCTTTACCAGAGTCTTATGCGAGGGCAGTCGACAAGATGTAAATTTCTGAAAGGGAGAGCTAGGGAAGACTGATTTATCTCTTGTCCCAACTTCTTGAGTATCACTGACAGTGAATTTCAACGAGACTGGAGGAACTTCCAAGAGTGATAGCTAAGGCGTTGCTGTTCGACCTTCTAGGACCGAAGGTGCTCGCTGAACGCTCTTTCGTCAAAGGGCAAATTCCTCATGATTTTCTGCTGCGAATTGTTGACAAATATTCTGAAGTAATGTCTGAACTTGAAGGGAAGCCAATAGCTACAACCATTGATGAAACACTAGTCTATCTCTCAAGAGTAAATGAATCTACACTCGTTGTTGCCACCACTGATTCAATGGAGCCAGACGAGGAGGAATTGCAGGCGGTCGAATCAATCGGTTCTGAGATGAGGGGTGTCATCACCCATATGGCTGTCAGGGATGCAAAGAACATGTTCGAGCCGCTGGTTGATGAGAAGCTTCGAGGAATAATTCACGTATGCTTCGTGTGTGCCTCCAATCCTACAGAGCAGAATCACTCCGGGACTGCAGCTTCGATGATTGCAAATCGACTGAATCCAGGGGGATCCGCCTTCTCCAAGCCAGCTAAAATTGGTCCATTTGACGTCCTTGTTTCTCAGATGACTATTGAGCGAATTGCCGAATTGGAGTGGGATGAACAAATGGCCGCTGTTGATATCTTTGTGTATATTGTATTTCCACCTTTAGCTGATAAAGAATTCATGGGACAAATGACTCAAAAAATCAGAGCCAATTCATCTGCAAAGATTCTGGTTGTGCCTGGTTCTGACAACGAATTGGAGGCTGCCAGAGACCTGGAGTCGTCATATTTCATGGAGCTATGTGATTCAGTTTCGCCTACTCCCTCCGATCTTGTTCTATCAGTATTGGCAACATCTGGATTCACTGACATGCACCCGGAGTTGGCTCGCAAGAAGTGGTCAATAGACGATTCCATTGATTCCGAGATTGACACTGGTCCTTCAAAGGATAAGCCCTTGGGACATCAGGCTTTCTTCATCATTGACAAAAGAACAGGAGAAGCACGCTTCACATATCTCTATGACAAGAATGCAGTGTACATGGCGACTGCACCAAATGTGGTTGCAGCTATATCTCAACTCCAGCTAGACAGAAGTCCCACTTCCACATCAGTCTTCTCGGCTGGTGGGCTAAAATATGCCCTAATTGAGCGAGATGATATTATCTTCACGCTAATAACAGGTGACAAGGAAGATGTAGAAGTGATGCGTCAACGATTCTCATTCCTGCCAGAACTCTATCTGGATGAAAAACCAGAGAATAGGAAAAGCAGCGGAAGACTCTTCGAATCACCTCCATTTACATTGAAGCTTCTGGCAACGCTGCCTCCTGAAGACCTTCCTGGGCGCATTGCTCCTCAGAAAGTTGAAACGCCGGATTGGGATCGATTTGAATCAGAACTCGTAAAGGATTTTCTTCAAGCAGTATGGAACAATCTTGATGGTCACAAGACCATCTCGGAGCTTTCGGGGGGCACAGGCGGTCCTGATATGGTAATGGGGGCAATTCATCTATTGCATAGATTGGGGGCAGTCGAATGGAAAGTGCGTATCTTCCCCAGAGACATTCCTGAGCTGGTGTCAGAGGTTTCTGATGATGTCCGCACTCTTTATTCGCATATAGATAATATCGTTGAACTCGTGGATGGCAAGAATACTATTAGTGAAATTGGTGCTAAGCTGGGATTTGAGGAGAGCGTTCTCTTGGCTGTCTTTGGAGAGCTTCATAGACGTGGACACATTTCTTTCAAGGAATAGCGGTATTCGCTTTACAATCCCCCAGTCGACTTTCTGTGATCACTCCATATCATGAAAATAGTAACAAGTATCACAATTGCCACTAGAGATCCTGTCGCAGTATAGAGGCTGATTCTAATCGAATCAGGGATATTCTTCACCTCATGTGCAGAGACCTGTAGTGTTGAGTCCAAATAGTCTGAAGAATTGGAAATTGATGTAAACCTACAGCAGACTCTAAACACGTATTCTCCATCATGGAGGTCCCAAGTGTTAACATCGATTTGCCAAGTACGAGGATTCTCGTCTATTATAGTGCCATTAACATCTAACGAGTTTGAGAGACCGCTTGAGTTTTGAGGAGCGATACACACACGAACCCATTCCAAAGAATAATACCTTTGATTTTGAGCAATGATGCTAGTGCTGAAATTCACAAAGAATGTGACTTCTCCTGACAATATTCCACCTTGTTCCGCCTGTGTCCCATTTTCATAGAATGTGCTAGTGATGGACTGAAATGAATAATCAGCGGTGAATGACCACCCTCCGACGTCTCCCACCATCGCCATTCTGACTGCGCATACTAGGAACGCTTGGAGGAACTCCTGCCTATCGACTACGTCACTTGCCATTATGCCAGTATGAAATACACTTCCCTTCCCGTACCTGTGTTGGTACGCCACCACGGGGTCCTTCGGCGCTTCGTCAGGATCGATGAAGTGCCAATAGCCAATGATTTGCGAGTCTGTGAAATTCTCTAGACTATTCTCCTCATGGGCATGGTATATCGAAGTGATGTTTTGACCATAGTTGTCTCTTATGTAGGTGCTGATTGGATGAGATGTATTGGACTGAAAGAAGTCATAGTGTTCACCGGACCAATACTTCCAGTAGTTGCCGCCCACCCAGTTCCTATTCTCTTCAGGCCATCTATGATAGACCGATTTCCATGCATATGTACCGTTGAACTCCCATCCATGACCCTTCACCAGACTGAGATAGCCTACATCATCAGGTGAAGCAGGTGGGTAATACTTCACTTCAGCCAAGAAGTTGCAGGCATCCATTATGATCAGCGTTCCGCCAGTCGCAACGAATTTCTTGTAGAAGTTGTACTCCTCAATTGTGACATATTCAGTGAATCCAAGAATGACCACGTCATATATTCGAGTGTCATTATCAAATAGTGCACCCATTGTCACATCTATTTCATCAATGAGTTCAACGTTTTGCCCCAAGGACAACCCTGCTATTTTCGCCTTGATGCTCGTCAGGAACTCATTCAACCTTTTGCTCCACCCCCATCCATTTTTCACTGTCACATTGAGGAGGTTCAAGTCCGTAGCGATGTAACCCGTAGCTCCTGCGTATTTTGCATAGAAGTTGTAGAATGCACTGGAATACGCCGTGTCACTGAAGATTGGTTTCACAACGGCGATTCTCGCATTGACGTCCTCAGATAGACTGGTGTCAAGAACACCTGAATCTCGGAATGCTGGCCTCGCGGCAGAATCTGCTAGGGGGACTCCTGAATTAACCAATACGGCATTTGCCGCCGTGACAAGAAGGATGGCAGCAATTACACTCGAAATCCTAACCTCAATGTTGGTTCTCAACCGCCCACCTCTGTTGAAAGAAGTTACGGATTATACCTCTTGAGATTCCATGCAAAGATGCACTCTTTAGCCTTTTCCCAAAGGCGGCAGCCCAATCAGAATGCAGACATATTAGACAAGTTCTTTTACTCTTTGTGAGGTGAAGATAACAAAGAAAGAACTATACCCTTGATAGCAGGTTAGTTTATCTATGGAAATTGTGAGGCAGATGCAAGACTCATCAAGAGAATTGACTATCCTACGGGGTGAAAGATGAATGATCCACAACGTTCTGTTGATTGACAAGGTCGACGGTAGTGTTGTGACTAGAACCAGGTTCTGGAAGATTGATTTCACAGATACGGATATTCAAGAGTTCTTGACTGGATGGAGAGACCTCCATAGCACTGAAGGACTATCGGCCGATACACCAGTCTATGTTGGCCCACACAAGGTGTTTCATGGAGCAGTTGATGATGAGCTCGTTTTGATGTTTGTCACCGATGGACGTGATGAGGAACGTACAATTAAGCATAAGGTCCGTGAAGGAGCCGCTCGTATATCCACGGCACTTAGAGGAAACAGCATCGGCTATATTCGGGACAACCTCGAGGATATTCTTGGTGAGCTCATCTTCACTAGGTTCAAGGTAAGCTATGTAGGAAGCGGTGGTGTAGGAAAGTCTACTCTCTTGAGACTACTCTTCGGCAAAGAGCCTGCACCAGGGGGATACGTACCAACCATCAATGTAGCTGTGGACTCCTCAGAGACCATACAATTCGGCACTTTTCTCGTGACTGTGTGGGACTTCGCCGGACAGGCCGTCTTCCAAGACCTCTGGCAATTCTACTTTGCTGGTACAGACGTGATCTTCCTTGTGACAGATTCCAGCTTCAGAAATGTCATGCAGACAAAGACTCTTCTGAGAACGATAAAGAAAGAGGCGCCTGCTGTCCCGTTGTTCATCATTGCAAACAAGCAAGACCTGCCAGAATCAATGAGGGGCGAGAAAATCCAGCGTCTTCTTGGTGCTCCGACATTCAGTATGGTTGCCACCGACAAGACTCGCAGAGAGGAGTTCATCCGTCTTATGCTTGAGGTCGCCGCGAAAACAGTGGGCGTTCAACTACCTGACAGGCCTATCAGTGAGATGATCACCGTCCGTAAGGGAACTGAGGAGATTGCGCCAGTGCCTGAAGCGAGACGCACTGCTGCTGCTGATGATGGAGAATACGTTGTGGAGCCGTATCAGGAATCAACAAGTGCGGCAAGCAATACAAGCGCAGCGTCGGATTCAACACAGACAAAGGCGGCTGCATCGACCTCCAGCGAATCAGATGAAATAGTGACTCCTCAAGTCGTAGATACACGTATTCTTGAACAAGCGCGTATCTTGCATTTACTGCTAATCGTCCAAAAGGAAGGTCTCTCAGAGGTGTCCTATCACCTGAATTACTCAGGGGACGAGATTGATACAAACTCTGTTGCCTCATTAATCTCCGCTCTGGACTCATTTGGTGGTATAGACGGAGATGCCAGCGGGATTGCAGACAAGACTGATGCGTTAGAAACCATCGAACATGAAGGAAATCTTGTGATGGTGGAGAAGTCAGAGCACTTCGTGATGGCACTCATAGTTACCAATGATTCGGCCGAAGACGCACATCGGAGAACTATGGGCGGACTCCTACATGAGATTGAGCATATGTTTGAAGGTGTCTGGGACACATGGGATGGCTCACCAGCTCAGTTCGAAACCTCTATGTTTTTGGTACTCAACCAGTTGCCATTGCGTCCAGTGAGTTTTGATTACGTTGCTCGTGCACGTGAGGCTGGAAAGCCGCTGCCCTTCGACAATCGTGAAGTTGGGAAAGCTGTAGTAGACGTCAAGGCTGCTATCGATGGAACTGCAACGGTTGGCGGGCTTGTTAGGAGTCTTGACCTTCCACGTGAAACTGTTATCGGATGCCTTCAGCTAATGGAGCGTTTCGGCTGGATTGACTTCCAGGTTGAGATTCAGCCGGACAGCCATTTACGGAAGAGTGGAGAGGTCGATGAAGAGACCCAGAAAGCCTACGGTGCAGTAGTGGTCAAATTTGTAGACCTATGTGATGGTGCCACTGCATTGCAGGATGTTGTGAAGAAGCTGAATGTCAGCCTACCTGCAATGAAGTTTGTTGCAACGAAGCTTGTGCTTGATGGTGTCCTTGAGGTTGTAGCCTAGTATCTTTTGCTAGGTCTTCAGGATTATACGCTCCTGAAACTCCGGCATGATGATTCCTTTTGGAGTATCTAGATAAGGAGTATGAACCATAACCTTCTTTCCTTTGCAGGATTTAATATACTCCTCAAGATTCGTAGCCGAAGAGTGGGCGCTTAGTCTTGCATATTCTACTTGACACTCGTGTGGCTCATAGCCGTACAATAAGTTCCATCCGGGAGTTCTGGGCGCCAAGTATCCACATAAGATCACAGCGGCATTTGGATTGTTTCTATGTTCCTTGAAGTGCTGACGTGCCAAACCGCCCCCCATCATTCCGCCACCAGCTACCAATACATCTTCCTTGTCAAGAGTCACCTTATTCTTTTTCATTCCTTCCCAATTTCCTGAGATGCCAACCAGTTTTGTGACGTGTTCCGCCATGCCCGCAACCATGACATTTCTCTGCTTGGTTATACCGAGGTTGTCCAATGTCACAAGTATCTCCTGTGACCTACCAACTGCAAAACTCGGGATGATGACCGGCCCACTCTCCTGAATGGTTTCCGTGATTATTTCTGCAACCTTCTGCCGGTCGAAGTCTTCCCTCCCCCAATAAGTGCCATCAAATATCACCATGTCAGGATCGGTGGGGAGGTTAGCTCCTGGAAAGAGTACAGATTTATCGAGATTGAAATCGCCGCTGTAAAGAATCTTTATGCCTTCAATGTCAACAAGATATGAAGCGCTGCCCGGGATATGCGAAGCATCAATAGGCGTTACAAGTATTCCGGGCCCGACTTCACTACTCTCCCCAAGGTCAAGACTGACATGGTTCTTTGTGACCTTGTCCACGTTCCTCTGATTGAAACGGGATATCAGGTCCCACTTGTCTTTCTTTCTTGGTGGATGAGGCGTGCCTACTTTAATTGCATCTTGCAGAAGGGCTTTTGTGACTGCACCAGTGACACCAACGGAGCACCACTTTCCTGTGTATTTCTCATATAGTACTGGCAGTCCTCCAATGTGGTCTAGGTGTGAATGACTCACCAGAATAGAATCGATCATCTCCAGTTCGGGGACCCACTCAGGAATTCTCTGATTGGCAACTGACAAGCCAAAGTCCATCAATATGCCGCCAGTATCAGTCTTGATGAGTATCCCACTATGACCTATCCTTGGCCCTCCGAGAAAAATGATCTCGATGCGCTTTGTTCTCGTTGAGTAAGCAACGGCAGGCAGTAGGTCCATCCTAAGCTTCTGTGGAATCATCTCAAAGACGACCGGGTCAATCGCAGGAGGATCGGGAGGCGATTCGAGATCCTGTAGACGCACCGGCAAGACAGAGTCCTCATTTGACTGGAAGCCTGTCTTCCTGAAGACCTCGCTCACCTTCTTGTTAGCATCTTTTGGATTTAGATTCTGCCGAATGTTTTTTTGAGCTTCGGCAATGGCTCTTCTTCGATAAATAGCCAGCAGCTCTGATGAAAGCGCATCAGGAAGCCAGTCCTTCGTCGCTGCTCGCGTTTCGAGATATGAGCGGTCTCCCAAGGCTTCTTCCAAGTAGTCTGAATGCCTTCTGAGGGTATCAACTAGCCTGAATTCAGCATGCTCTGCGTATTCCTCGGCATTGATGCCAAATGCCTGACAAGTTGCAACCAATACCCTTGGATTGAAAATAGGTGCACCTAGATATTTGAGCCAAAACAAGACTCTGTTGAAAATCCCGTTAAAATCTTCATGATGCAGGAGCGATTCGAATACCAACGCTTTCTTCAGCCACTCCTCCACTATGCTATACTTCCGAATTGCCCTCATAGCATAGCGATAGAGATACCTGAAGTCCTCATCATCATATTCGCCAAAAATGAAACCATAGAATCCCAATGTCAGGCAATCAATCATATCTTCTTCATTAATCTCCACCAGTTCGTCTCTATACACTACCTGCAAAAGATCATTGGCAGCTTTTGCCTCAGGGAGTGATTCGATTTCAATACCCAAGGATTTAATGAGTGCATATGGAGCAAATTCGCTTTCCTCTCCAAAGAACCCAATGTCCGACGTAAGAGATTCTCCTTTGGCAGAACGCTCAGCTTGGCTGAGTACTGTAGCCAAGACCTCCGCAACGACAGGATTCTTTGACTTGGGCATCCTTAATTTATCTAGATCCATATCACTCACTCCTGCCATTTGCCATTCGATATAAGCCCTGACGGCTATCTCTAAGGGATACACGCTTGGATACCAGTCCGTCTGATATTAGAATCGAGAGAGCGTATCTTACAGTTCTAGGTGGCAGTAATGTTTCATCAGCTATTTCCTTCTGAGTCAACTGCCCCTGATATTCAAGTACCTTGAGTACAAGTTTGGCACTTGGAGGAAGGTCTTGAGCTAGGTCTCCAAATGCTTCAGTCATCTGATGCAGCTTTCCTCTCAATGCCGCTACACGTTCTTCTGAGAGCTTGACAAAAACAGCATCAGCCTCTGCGCGTTCGATGATAACAGGTCCACTATTGACTTTTCTTCGCAATTGCCCGTCAAGTACAGCCTCTATAGAGGCAGAGCTGGTAAGTTCTCGAATCTCAATGATAGTGGTGTCTTCCACTATGAGCGGCCTTCTTGCAGGATTCACACTGTTGACAGGGATTATAGTCATGACCTTTGCGGGAGGTAGCACAATTGGCCCTCCAACGCTCATAGAATAAGCTGTACTTCCGGTGGGAGTTGCAATGATTAGACCATCGCTCCCGTCCTTCCAGAATTGTTCGTCGTCAAGATGGAGCGAGTAACGAATCAGTGTTGCACTTCGCCTTGCAAAGATTGCTACATCATTGAGCAAAGGAGGACTTGACTTGCCTGCGATAGACACCTGAAGTCTGGTTCTTCTTTCCTCAGTCCATCGTGCCTCAAGGAGATCTGGAATCACGTCTTCGAATGTGGATGCAGTCACATCAAAAAGAAAGTCAGGCTGGCCCTTAGATGATACGGGCAAGAACGGAATAGCCGAGTCGCCCAGCTGGAGCAATGAATTGAGCAAAGACTTGTCGGAACCTATAATCACAATCAGGTCAGAATCGAGCCTCTTGATTGGAACCCCCTTTCTCTTCAGAGCTTGTCCTGTCTTTTCCTCAACTCGAATATCGACGTCGTTTGATTGGAGTACTCGCATGATCTCGCGAGTATCCTCTATCATGCTTGCCTCTAGTCCCGATGCAACGCCGATTTTCGTAATGATATCCTCCCATGTATTCGAGAGTCTGTTTTTGTGGTCGTGTTCAGCCTCTTAAATCAAGCTGGAAAACGAGCCTGAACTGGGCAGATGTTGCCAAACGAATATATGGATGTCAATGTTTGCCGATTGTGATTTGGTTAATAGTCCAAATGGATGGAACTTGCATGGTGCAATCTGTTGACTGGTAAGATGACTGAAATGCAGCAAAAAGTGGTTGCGTTAAAGAAGGAACGCAATGCTTTGCTTCTAGCGCACAATTATCAACCAATGGACATTCAAGAGATCGCTGATTTCGTGGGCGATTCTCTGCAACTTGCCAGAAAATCGGCTGAGGTCAGTGGCTATGACATGATCATCTTTGCGGGTGTCAAGTTTATGGCTGAGATGGCAGCCGTGCTTAATGATAAGAC
>JBHLQS010000059.1:0-15486 GCA_048883405.1 Candidatus Thorarchaeota archaeon | reverse complement strand
CCCATGATCAAGATGCACAGCTTGGGCAAAGACTTCACTCCACCTCCCATTCATGCTGGTGGGTTGAGGTATCATGGAGTGGCACCGTCTATGAGTGCGCTTCTCATCGAGGGCCGTATTCGTGCTGTCGCCTATGATCAGATTCCTGTTCTGGAATCTGCAATCGTCTTTGCGAAGTCGGAGGGAATCATCCCTGCACCAGAGTCTGCACATGCAGTAAAGGCTGCAATAGATGCTGCACGTGATGCGAAGAAGACTGGCGAGGAGAGAGTCATTGTGTTCAACCTCTCTGGTCATGGATTGCTTGACATGGGCGCCTATGCCGCTTTGATGGATGGGGCACTCGCACCAAATGGCATACCGTCAATTGCGAAGACTGAAGCTTCAGAAGAACAGACCGCCTGATTCTTCACTCCTCTCGGGTCTCCCTCGGTATGCAGATTGCATTCCGAGGTGAGACCTATACCACTCTTTTCTCTTCCGCCATTCTTAATGCAGCAGATACCCTTGATGTCAGCTGAGGAAGAGTAGGGGATGTCCCTACAAACGAAAGCCGATTGTTTATGGAGATTATCGGTGCGGTGGAGCCAATGAACATCGTGAACTTCTGATGGTCCAGTACTGCGTTGTCGCCACTACCTCTAAGTGCAGCATTCAGCCAGCTCCGTGCTTCCTCGGAGTCCTCCGTTGTATCATATTTGGCATATCGAAGACAGATGCTATCGCCAAACTTCTCTTTGACCTTCTGCAGCATTTCTCTGATTTTGTCAGTCGGATCTTTTGGAGCTAGTGAAATGACCACAGTGTCATCATTTATAGTTGCTCTAGGAGCAGGCACAGGAGAAGTCGAATCACCGCACGCATCCTCCTCCACCACTGGATCCTCTTCGACTACACCTATCCCCGGAATCGGTGGAAATACCGTTATTATAACTTCGTCAAGGCACTCCTCTTTCATAGCTGGGGCAACACTGGGATTTGATTTATCTGTATTGATACAGCTAGAACAGGTAATCATTGTTGGAATGAGAAGCAGAGGATCTGAGGTGAAATAGCTATGCTCGAGCGAGATGCCAACCGTCCTCGATTCACAGACGAGGAGGCGCTAAGGATTGCTGAGAGTAAATTTGGAGTGAAAGGAACCATCAGCGAGCTTCCAAGTGAACGTGATCTGAATTTCTATATTAGGACCGATCTTGGCGACGAGTACGTCCTAAAGATTGCTGCCAAGTCCGAGAAGGAAGAAATCTTGGATATGCAGAATCGAGCCATGCAGCACTTGGCAGACAGACTTGTTCCATTCAATGTGCCTCGTTTTGTCTTATCAAAGGACGGTGAAGCGATTCTTACCGTTAAAGATTCCAAGAAGAATACGCACTTCGTCAGACTTCTTCGATATATACCGGGAACCGTCTTGGCTGACCTCAAACCTCACTCTCCTGGCCTTCTCACCGAATTTGGAAGATTCGTGGGTGCAATGACATGCGCCTTGGAAGACTTCTCTCATCCGGCTACCAAGCGGATGTTCTATTGGGACCTAAAACTGGCTAGCTCTGTGATTGAGAAATATAAGGAATATGTCAAGGAAACTGAGAAAGCTGAAGCTATTGAATACGTCATGTCAATCTATGACAAACATGTAGTTCCGCGAATGCCTGACCTAAGAACCAGCGTTATCCACAACGATGCGAATGACTACAATGTTCTTGTTTCAAATCCCTATCCACTTGAGGAGGCTCGGTTTGGCATTCTGGACTTTGGTGACATGGTGCTGACACATACCATCAATGAGCTCGCCGTGGCAATCACATATGCCATCCTAGGGAAACCTGATCCAATTGGAGCTGCATCCAAGATAGTCGAAGGCTATCATTCCAAGTACCCCCTGACCGAGGTTGAAATTGATCTTCTTTTCCCGCTGATTCTGGCACGACTGGCTGCAAGCATTGCCATTGCTGGCTATCAGTCACAACTGGAGCCAGACAACAAGTATCTGCTAGTAAGTCAGGAGAAAGTCTGGGATCTCTTGCAGTGTCTCATGGGGGTTCATTATAGATTCGCTGCGTATGCATTCCGACATGCGTGTGGCCTTCCTCCCTGTGCCAAGAGTGAGAAGGTCGTGGCGTGGTTGAGAGAAAATACCAGAGACATTGGGCCACTAATCGAGTTTGATATTCGAAAAGCTCCCTTCTCTGTGATAGACCTCAGCGTCGGTAGCCCTGACTTTGAGAAGATTGCTGACCTCAGTAACATCGACAAGCTCTCGGTCATTATGACGCGGGGGCTAGGTGAGGGAGAAGCGAAATATGGCATAGCTAGATACAATGAAGCCAGACTAATCTATGCCGGTGAGCAGTATTCAGAGCCTACGGGGGAGTCGAGGACAATTCACCTTGCCATTGACTTGGTATTGGAGCCTAGAACACAGATTCTAGCTCCTCTTGATGGGAAAGTTCATAGTTTCAAGAATAACAATTTGCCTCTAGACAACGGGCCTACTATTATTCTAGAGCACTCAGTTGGTTTTACTGACGACAAATTCTATACACTCTATGCACATCTATCCAAAGGTTCTCTTTTTGACCTCGTCAAGGGTGATGAGGTAAAGAAAGGCCAGCAAATTGGCGAAGTAGGGTCATATCCAGAAAACGGCGGGTGGCCTCCTCATCTACACTTCCAACTCATTGCAGACATGTTTGAGAAGGAAGGTGACTTCTACGGTGTCGCTCCTGCGAGCATGAGAGATGTATGGCTAAGCATCTGTCCGGATCCAAACGTCATCCTTCAACTACCAGAAGCCCTGCTATCAGCACCTATGGATACAGAAACAGTCTTGGAGGCCCGCCAGAGATACATAGGCAAGTCCCTTAAGACAGCCTACGATGAGCCGCTTCACATTGTCCGCGGCGAGATGCAGTACCTGTATGATGCAAATGGAAAGCAATACTTGGATGCTAGAAACAACGTTCCGCATGTAGGACATTCCAATCCTAGAGTTGTCGCTGCACTGACACGCCAGGCAAGGGTGCTAAACACAAACACTACATATCTCCATGAGAACTTGGCGAAGTATGCAGAGCGGCTCTGTGAAAAACTTCCTGACCCACTGAGTGTGTGTTTCTTTGTCAACAGCGGAAGTGAAGCGAATGAGCTCGCTCTAAGGCTGGCATTTGCTCACACAAGGCTGACTGAATTGATTGTAATTGATGGAGCATATCATGGAAACACTGGCACCCTCGTGGGCATCAGTCCCTACAAGTTTGATGGACCCGGAGGCGAGGGCGCTCCGCCACATGTGCACAAGGTGAGCACTCCAGATGTCTACAGAGGTCTCTTCAAGTCTGATAATCCAGAAGCTGGTGAGAAATATGCCATGGATGTCCTCAAGAAGATTCTTGACTTGGATGAGGGGAAAGGAGTAGCCGCGTTCATCTGTGAGCCGTTGATGGGTTGTGCAGGTCAAATCATATTTCCTGATAATTATCTCCGAGATGCCTTTGGCTATGTTCGCGATGCTGGAGGAGTATGCATCGCAGATGAGGTGCAGGTAGGATTCGGAAGGGTTGGAAGTCACTACTGGGGCTTCGAAACGCAGGGCGTTGTCCCTGATATTGTGACCCTTGGAAAACCGATTGGAAATGGCCATCCAATAGGTGCTGTCATAACAACACCAGAGATTGCAGAGTCCTTCAATACAGGGATGGAGTTCTTTAGCACCACAGGCGGAAATACGGTTTCATGTGCAGTGGGGATGGCTGTGCTTGATATAATCGAAGAGGAAGATCTGCAAAAGAACGCCCACGAAGTTGGATATTACATGATTGATGAGCTTTACAAACTGAAGAAGAAACACCAAATCATAGGTGATGTGAGGGGGCTTGGCCTATTCATAGGTGTAGAACTGGTCCTTAATCGTGAGATTCTAACTCCTGCAACTGAGCAGGCTAGTTACGTTGCCAATCGGATGAAAGATCTTGGAATTCTCATTAGCACGGACGGTCCCTTCAACAATGTCCTCAAAATCAAACCCCCTCTTGTGTTCACCAGGGATAATGCTGAGTTCTTCATCAAAACACTTGACCGTGTACTAGCTGAGGATTTTGTGAGGTATGCAGTATCGGGATGAATCTAGCTAGAGTTGATGAAGATGGAAAGCTCTTAAACGGTGTTTGCACTACAATCTAGGTTGTTCCCTCTATCACAATTGACTCCCACCATTGGAGACATCAGAATGCCTATCCAGATTCCAGACTGCGCATGGACTATCTCACTGAATGAGGGTCCGCTGCAACCAGGACGGCCTAGAAGCTATCCTATGGGTCTTGAGCCAAGCATGGTCTGGCCTAATTTGGCTGAGGTTCCAATTGACCTTGATGAGCAATTCTGGGAGATGCTTCCGTGCCCTCCCACAAAGCCGATTGATGATGGCTTTAATCAAGGAATCCCCATTGGAGGTTTGGGTTGTGGTAGTATTGGACGGGGATATAAGGGTGATTTTGCCAGATGGCATCTCCGAAGCGGCGCACATGAATATCATCCTTCTTTACCGAATCAGTTTCACCTGAGAATTGAAGGAATGGGCCGTCCATTTCTTCAGACATTGAACCCAAGAAATCCAAAAGGAAAGCGACTGTCCTCATGGAGTTGGGGAATGCGAGCCTCTCGCGCTACATATCATGCGTTGTTCCCGCGAGCATGGACAACCTATAACTTCCGAGATGCTGGAATAGAGGCCACATGCCAGCAGCTTTCTCCTGTCATTGGGCATAATTATCAGGAGAGTTCCTATCCTGTAGGCGTCTTTTCATGGAGAATAGCAAATGTAGCGGACAAGAGTCTTGATGTTTCATTGATGTTCACCTGGGAAAATGCAGTATCCCCCACTCAGCCTAGCATTGATTGCACGCACTCCCTCATTGAATCATCAAATCCCAACCGCCTTTTCTTGAATCTTCGACAAGAGCGCATTGAGGCTGCAAGCCCCGTTTCCTTTGGAATGGGGGTCGAGGGCTCTAAAGATACGGAACTAACAAGTCTCACCCGATTTAATACTGAGTCAAGGGGCCGTCAGCCATGGAGGAGTTTCAAATCAAACGGAGTCTTGGTGGAAGGAGAGCCGAAACCAACAAAGAAGCCTCACAAAGAAGGTGGAGCGCTTTGTGCGAAAGCACACTTAGAGCCTGAGGAATCGACTGAGATAGTCTTTGCACTTAGTTGGGATATCCCCATAATCCAGTTTGGAGAAGGTCGCAGATGGTACAAGTACTATACGCGATTCTACGGAACTAGCGGAGAATACGCTGTTCCGCTGGTTAAGGAAGCTCTTGACAACTGGAGAGCCTGGGAAGATGGTATTGTCCAGTGGCAAAGGCCTATTGTGGATTCAGACCGACCTATGTGGCTCAAAACTGGGCTTCTTAATGAACTATATTTCTTGGTTGACAGCAGTTCCGCATGGGTTGTTGGAGAGGTTGATGACAAGGTCGGAGTAAGGGGCTTGGGTCATTTCGGATATCTGGAATGCTTCGAATATCCTTACATGAATACATACGATGTGTTGTACTATGCATCGTTTGCAACCTTGATGAACTGGCCTGAGCTTGACAACAGCATTCAGAGAGATTTCGCAAATGCAATTGATATTGACGATGATCGGCCGCATACCTTACTTGTTGATAAGAAGGTAGTTCCCCGAAAACCCAAGGGTGCAGTGCCCCATGACTTGGGGATGCCACAGGAAGACCCCTGGTACTCAACAAATGCTTACGCCTACCTAGATTGTGGAAGATGGAAGGACCTGAATTCGAAATTTGTACTCCAGGTCTATCGGAATTTTGCATTCACTAAGGATAAGGAATTTCTCAAGTATTGCTGGCCTGCTGTGAAGCTTGCGATGGAATATGTCGATGCTTTCGACAAGGATCTTGATGGCATTCCAGAAAATGAAGGATTTCCTGATCAGACTTATGATAACTGGATGATGGAAGGTCCCAGCGCCTATTGTGGCAGTCTGTATCTAGGCGCGGCTCAGGCAATGATTGCCATTTCGAGGTTACTCGATGACGAGAGCACTGAGAAGAAATACCGCATGATACTGGAATCCGGGCAGCGGTCATTTAATGAGAATCTCTGGAACAGTCGGTACTACGACTTTGATAGTGGCAATGCTAAGCATCATGATAGTATTATGGCTGATCAGCTTGCTGGACAGTGGTACATGCATGTCTGTGACCTACCAGACATAGTCCCTAGGGAGAATGCTATCTCGGCATTGCAGACAATATACAACTTCAATGTGCTTCGGTTTCAGCTCGGCCAGATAGGCGCAGTGAATGGAATGCGGCCTGATGGAACGCCTGACAACACCTGTGCTCAAAGCTCAGAAGTCTGGACAGGAACGACCTATGCGCTTGCTGCATTCATGATTCATTTAGGACTTGTTGAGCAGGGACTAAAGACAGCACTTGGCATTTACAATATGACATACAAGGAGAGAGGCTACTGGTTCCGGACGCCTGAGGCATGGACTGAACAGGGTAATTTCAGAGCCTCGATGTATATGCGTCCCCTGTCAATCTGGGCTATAGAGCATGCTCTCCAAAGCCGTGAGTAATCAGATTTTCTATAAAGAATAGAGGGAGGGTTGCGATTTTCATCAGCAACCTCCTCTCTTGTTTTTGTTTACTCGGATCTACGCATGTACAGCACAATGACGACAACAACCGCCAGGATCGCAATTCCAACTCCTACAATGATCAGAGTGTAATCCTCTGGAGGCGGAGGTGGTGTCGTAGCTCCTGTTGCTTCCAATGCGAAGACGATGGCGAGCAGGTTTGCATTTTGCGTAGTGCCTGCAAAGGGACTGCTTGGTAGCATTGGATTGGTAACACTATTCGGCCAATTATCCCAGTAGGTAGTACTATAGACCTGCCAGTCAGCATGTCCTGCCAATGGTATGACTGGCATGACTTCACCTAGTATCTCTTGCATCTCATTAGCGATGGCCCATTGTTGAGCTGAGCCTGCAGGGAAGGTATCAAGTGCCTCAATGTCATCAATGAATGTCTGGTTATACCAGCCGCCGAGGGGTGCATTCACTCCTCCGCCTGCGCTGGAGCTCTCGGGTGAGAACATCTGGAAGTAGCGTTCATACATGTTCATGTTTATTTGACCAGACATGACCATGTCAGCGAGATCAAACTGGAAATTGTTCATTCTCACCTGAACAGTGCCCCATCCGCTAATGAACTCCACCTGAGTATTGATATGGAGTTCGCTGGAAAATGCCTGAGCTGCTACTTGGTCCATAGCATTGACGTCTGTCCATCCCATGAAGTCAAGGATTGTATATGGAGCGGTTGTATTGGATTCGTAGTTCCATTCCTGGAGTGGATAGTGCTTGATGGGGTCACTGGGTGTGACTCCTTGCTTTGTCCACCAGACTCCACTCACATCATCAAAGGTGCAGTACGTTTCCAGGATATCAATTGCAGCGGCTGGGTCGTATTCAATCGCATACTTGTTTTCGATTGTTCCATTCAATAGTGCTCTTGCAGCTTCGTCGTCCGCGGGAATCAGCATGGGGCTGGGATCCTTCAGGTAGCCACTGGAAACAGCGCTCATAGATGTGTAGTTCAGCACCGAAGCCATAGCCTTGTGGAGCCAGGTTTGGTTAAGCGGGTAGTTCCTGTGGTTCGGAACAAGCATTACTGGTGACTTGTCAGGGAAGTATGGCAGGTCATCAAAATAGGTGACTATGTTCGGGTATTCTGCCTTTACTTCCGTCAGTCCCGCAAGGTAATTGCCGTCCCAGTCAAGATCTCCACCCTCCATGGCGAGAAGCGCGAGGTCGTTGCTAGAGTATGATGTATAGCCGAAGTAGTTCGGTTCTGGCAGTCTGCCGAAATCCGTGTTATCTACGCCCCACCAGTTGTCATTAACTTCACCAATTGTGCTTGAGGCGTCATGGAAGTACGGTAGGTACATACCAGATGCTACTCTCCACTTGGCTGGAACCATTTCGGTATCTTGCCAGTCATTGGTGTATGTTGCCAGGTCGCCAGCATATGTTGCATTGATGTCTTCCCATACCGCCTTGGGGAAGATGAGAAAGCCGTAAGTTAGTTGGCGATAGACCTCACTGCTCCCTTCATATGCTGGTAGAACATGCACGTTCAATACTGTATTGCTCACTTTTTCGAAGGCTGTGCTGACATCTCCCACTCTCTGGACCAGAGATCCCAGTTGACCGGTTTGCTCAAGTATTTCGAACGAGAAGATGACATCATCAGTTGTTATAGCTGTAGTATTCGAAGCGAGGCTACTTCCTATTGAAGTCCAGTGAAGATCGCTCCTCAATGTAATCTGTAAAGTATCATTGCCTTGCCACTCGATACTATCACCTAACCAGCTAATGATTTCTCCCGTTGCCACATTAGTCCCGAACATGGGTTCATACATCAGGTAGGTCGTCCATCCTTGATTTGAGCCCATATTCCAGGGTTGGTAGCTTCCAGTGTTCATCCCGAAGCCGGCTCCCCACACCGTTTCGCTCCTCGGTACAGTGGTTTGTGCGAAGACTGGCTTCATATTGAAACTGGATAAGACCGTTGCAGCCACCATGATACTTATGACCAAAACGGTTGCAGTCTTATTTCCTCTATTCACTTAGTATTCTCCTCCTAAGTATTTACGCGATTAGATAAGCTGTTTGAATGAAATACATAAGCATTTACGTGGGTCTTAGCGAAAAAAAAAGCGGCAGAAGCAGCAATTTGCTGTAAAAAAATTTGGAATGGGTCTTGAGGTGATTTTAGAATCACATGAATGAACCCGGAAGGACTGTGGTGAAATTCCCTTTGTGACATGAAAGGCCGAGGTCAATTTCGAGGAACTGCTTTCTGTTCAGGGGCATTATTATTGAAAAAATTCCCGTTTTTTTGGAGGCCTAGGAAACATCATCCCACTTTTCATACAGACTAGGAACTGCTGCAAGAAGTTCCTGCGTATAGGGGTGTTTCGGCATAGTAAACACGTCGTTGACTAAGCCTTGTTCGACTATTTCTCCTTCCTTCATTATAAGAACCCTCTCAGAAACATATTGGGCTTGACCGATATCGTGTGTTATGAATAGAACAGACAAATGCCCTTTCTCTTTCAGTCTAAGAAGCAGGTTCAAGACTCCAGCTCTAGTTGATGCATCAATCATGCTTGTAGGTTCGTCAGCTATCAATAATTGTGAGCCAATGAGAAGAGATCTTCCAATGAGTAGCCTCTGCATCTGGCCACCGCTTAGCTCGTGTGGGTATCTGCCCAATACTTCGCTGGAGTTCAGTCCGATAGATGCGAAAGTGGTCTCTATTATCTCCCTTCTTTCGTCATTGTCAAGCTTGTCTTTGCGGAGACCAAAAGCCCGGTCGATTACATGGTCAACTTTGTAGAACGGATTGAATGCAGAGTAGGGGTCCTGAAACACCGCTTGCACCTGTTTATAGTATTCTCGCAGGTCGTATGAATCGATGCTTCTACCGTTGAGGATGATATTTCCAGAAGTTGGCTCAATCAATCTCAATATCATCTTGGCTATCGTTGATTTTCCACTGCCACTCTCACCCGCAAGAGAAACGATTTCCCCTCTTTTGATATCAAAAGTTGCGTTCTTTGCGCCGATGACGGTCTTTGTTCTAACGAGGCCGGACGTGTATAACTTGGTTAGATTCTCGCAGCTTAGGATTATCTCTTTGCTTCCGGTTCTCTCCTGGTTTTCCATTTTGCTACCCCTCTTTTGAATTCAATAACCAACAGGCCGCTCCCTTTTCTCCCTCTTCGACCATGATCATCGGTGGCTCTTTGGTCTTGCAGATATCCATAACATAAGGGCATCGTGGATGAAATCTGCACCCTGAGGGAGGTGATCTTAGATCCGGAGGCGATCCTGGGATGTTTTTGAGTTCGCCTGTCCTTCTTCCTTTCGAATCATAGGATGCTATTGCAGCCGTGAGCAAACGGGAATAAGGGTGCAGAGGATGTTCGATTGTTCCATCCATATCCCCTATCTCTGCTATCTTTCCAGCATACATGACCATGCATTCGTCGCAGAGTTGTCTTAGACTTGTCAAGTCATGAGAGATGTATAGCATGCTTTCAATGATCCCTTCTTGCTTCAGGTTCAAAAGAGCTCTTATCATACGTTTTTGTGAGGTCACATCAAGCGCAGAGGTCGGTTCATCTATAATGAGGAGTTTAGGATTCCACAGGGTTGATATCGCAATAACGATCCTTTGTTTCATGCCACCACTAAGCTCGTGCGGGTAGCGATCCAACACTGACCTGTCCAATCCTAGTGTCTTGATGTGGTCTGCTGCCATTTCAAGAACTTCTTCTTTGCGCTCTCTTGAGGAAACTCTTCTACCAGTGCGCTGTCCCACAACATCGAAGATGAAATCCCTTATCCTTTTGACTGGATTTAGAGACTCCATGGAGGCTTGAGGAATATAGGACATGCGCTTGCATTTGACTTCCGTTCTCAGTTCTTCGGGATCTATATTGTATATGTCAATCCCTTCAACTAGAATTCTTCCTCCTTCGTGGTATAGCAGTGGAGGTGGTGAGCCCGAAACAAGTTGGGCAAGCGTGGACTTCCCACCGCCTGATTCCCCTGCAATACCCATTACCACGCCGCGGTCTAAGCTAAACGAAACGCCATCAACGGCATGAACAACACCAAATACGCCCCTATAATAGCCCCTAAGGTCTTCCACTTCGAGAATATGCTTCGCCAAGAGAAATCAGACCCTCCGTAGCTTTGGGTTAAATACCTCATCCAGGCCCGCGTGGATGACAAAGAACGCGGTCAGTATTACAGTCAACACAATGCCCGGAGGGATAAACCACCACCAGATATTCCACCAGAATGGAACAATCGTTTCATGCTGTGCCCAGTACAGCATATACCCCAATGTGATTGTGCGGGTCGTGGAAACGCCTATCATGCTGAGTGCAGATTCAGCCAATATGGCTGTTCCAGTCAAAATAACAAAGACCATCATAATATAGGCCAACATATTCGGCAAAATCTCTATCACCACTATCCGTACATTCCTGTCCCCAGACATTCGAGCTAGATCCACAAACTCTCTCTCCTTTAGGGTGAGCATCTGTGACCTTATGCTCCTTGCTGCCCATGGCCAAGAAGTTACTGCCAATATCACACCTATCAGGACCAAGTTCAGACCGCGCACCACTGATGCGATAATGATGAAGAGAGGTATTAGAGGGAGCACTAGAGCAAGGTTAGTCACCAAGTTGGAAATTCTGTCCGCCAGCCCCCCTCTATACGGACCCACAGCTCCAACAAAGATAGATATCAAGGTTCCTAGACTGCCGGCCACTAATCCAACCAAGAGTGAGTTGCCAACAGCACTACATAACTGGGCAAAGACATCTTCTCCGAAGCTCGTCGTACCCAGAATATGCTCGAGGCTTGGAGGCTGACCCATTAAACTCAGGTTCATGTTGTATGGGTCACCAACAAAGAATGGTCCCACTGTGCCAATCAGAATGAATATGAGCAAGACCGCCAAACCAAACATGGCCTTTCGGCTTTTCAGCAATAGCTCCCACATTTCTATCACCCATGCCCGGTTCTGATTCTCGGATCGATGAACCCGTAGAGAATGTCAATCAGGAAGTTGCCAGCGACAATGATGATTATGATGACCATAAAGCACCCAAAAATCAATGGATAGTCATAATTGAAGACAGCATTGTAGAGCAGCAGCCCGATACCCGGCCACCCAAAGACGATTTCGATTACCAGTGTTTGTCCTATGATGCCATTGAATACCATGTTTAGACCAGTCAATTGCGGCAGTATGGCGTTTCTTTGAGTATAAGACATCAATTTTCTGTTCTTGAATCCCAGCTGTTCGCCGTAGCGCACATAACCAGCGTCCATTTCATGAGTCACCATTGATCTCATTCCGGTGGCCCAAGCCCCCACATACACTACTAATAATGTCAGGAAAGGTAGAATCCAGTGCGCTAAAAGATCCAAGAAATAGTTGATGCTCAAGGAGGGTATCACCCCTTGGGTGGCGGCTCCGATTGGCGGAATGCTATGAAAGAGCAATACGTAAAGAAATATGATGACCAATCCTAGCCAGAATGGTGGTAATTGATTACAGAATACGAGTGCGAAATAGCTCGTTTCATTAAGCTTGCCCTTAAGATACGCGGCTCTGGCACCGATCCAGTTTCCCACGAAGAAACTGACAAATAACACGGGAATTGCCAAAGACAATGTATAGGGCAAATAGTATTGGATGATAGTGAAAACGAATACTGGATAGAAATGATATGACTGCCCCAGATTACCAGCAAAGAAATTCCCAAGGAAAATGACAAACCGCTCCTGGATTGGTTTGTCAAGACCGAAGTATTCCCTCATTATATCTGCCAATGCATTGATATCTGCTCCCGGCGGGGGATTTCCGCTGGCAATCATCACATCTACGGGGTCACCCGGCATGGATTCAATAACGATAAACACCAGCGAAACCGAAAAGAACACAACAACCAAGTAGAAGCCAGCCTTCCTAAGCACGAATTTTGCGTAAGAGCTGAGAAGTAGTTCCTTCAGTTTCAGTAGAAAGTGACCAGATGATGGTTCTTCATCGGTAGTGGGGGTCGAGTTATTCTCATTCACCTGAGAGGCCGTGTTTTTCTTCATCTCCTGACTTCCTCACAATCTCCCGTTTTGTCGAATGACTAGCCCATTGTGACTGATATCTTATGCATCTTGCCATCAGAGAACGCTGGGAGTAGATTGGCTTCGAACGGCTTTCCATCTACGTGAATAGCTTCAACGCCCTTTGAAACCCCATTGCGATTAGAGAACGTGATGTCATAGATTGCGTTTCTAAACTGACGAGTCACCTTGAAACTCCTCCATGATGTCGGCACACAAGGGTCAACAAGCAATCCTTGATATTGAGGGCGTATGCCGATTATCCAGTCAGTCGCCGCCTTCATCATCCAAGAGGCGGTACCGGTGAGCCAAGACTGCCTTGCCATGCCAAATGCATGGTGATCTTTCCCTGCAATGGTTTGGGCATAGACATATGGTTCAGCCTCGTGGATAGACGCCATTCCGTTCTTTGTTGGCGGTGCAAGCTTTCTATAATACTCATAGGCTTGGTTACCACGTCCGAGCATGCATTCAGCAATGATTGCCCAAGCATTTGCATGACTCCAGATAGAAGCATTCTCTTTCAAGCCCGGCGCATAGCTTGAGAGCGCACCGATTTCCTGATAGAATCTGGAATATGCTGGACTCAATAGGATTAGTCCATATTCAGTATCAAGATGATTTTTCGCAGAGTCCATAGATCTAATTCCTCGTTCACCAGAAGCTACGCCGCTGAGAATGGACCAAGATTGAGCATTGAGGAATATCTTGCCTTCCTCGCATTTCTTACTGCCAAGCGGATTTCCAGAGTCATCGAATGCACGAATGTACCAATCACCATCCCACGCTATCGTATTCAGATTGTCTTTAGTTCTCCTTGCGAGATTGCTGTACATTTTGTCTTCAGCAGATTTGCCTGTCTCTCTGCTTAATTCTGCCAGTTCCATGAGTGACTTATGCAACAGCATTGCTGCGAAGACGCTCTCTGCGGCATTATTCGGGCCCGGTATGCTAAGAGGGTCATTCCAATCTGCAGTTCCAAGAAGTGGTAGATTGTGATTTCCCATTTGACTTCCTGCAAAGTCAATGGATCTCTGCAAATGTCGATAGAGATTAGCTGGAGGCCCATCAACGAACTCAATTTCCTCATCGAGAATGCCAATATCCCCTGTTTCTTTGATATACTCCATAACAGCAGGTATCAGCCACAAGTGGTCATCACTGAAGAACGGCATGTCCTCCTTGACATAATATGGGAATCCACCTTCGCCTGTTAGAGGGAAGTAGATGTGATAGACTCTTCCGCTTTCAAATTGGGTCTTTGCGAGGTCAATTATCCTCTGCCTAGCCCTCGAAGGAAACGCACGTACCACACCAAGAATATCTTGACTGCAATCTCTGAATCCCATTCCTCTCCCGATTCCTGTTTCATAGAATGAGACATACCGCGACCAATCAAAAGTAATTCGGCATTGATACTGATTCCAGACATTCACAATTCTATCAAAGTCTCGTTCATCGGTTTCCACTCGCAGCTTGCTTAGGTATGAGTTCCAGCTATCTCGTAGTTTCTCAAGCGCCTTCTCCACATTTACAGCATCTGTGAACCTCTCAATCAACCCTTCTATTTCCGCCTTCCTCGGGGTGACGCCAAGAACATAGATGATCGTCTTTGACTCCATTGGTTTTAACGTGATGGAACTGCATGTCGCAGCAATGGGGTTCCCTCCGATTGCTTCTGAACCAAAGCAATCTCCCCTTTCCACAGCTTCAGGATTGGACTCGTCCCGATACCTGCCGATGAATGACTTTCTAGAGCAGTCAAAGCTGTCGGTCTTCAGATTCGAAGCAAAGAACGCATAGCCAGTGCTCTCATCAAAGAAATGATACAGAATGGCATTCTCGTTGTAGCGCGAGATCCCGACAAACTGGATGGATTGCAAATCATTTTGATCCCGAGGTGCCTGCCACAAACAGAACTCAGTGTATGAGAACAGCTTCAGATATCTGTCCTGTGAGGAGGAATTCCTGAGTGTGACTATCCAAATCTCCAGATTATGGTCAATAGGTACGAAATATGTTGTTTCAGAATCGATACCAGAGTAGGAGGAAGAGATTATCGTATACCCAAGCCCATGTCTGCACTCATAATTGTCAAGATTAGTCAGTGTTGGCTGCCACGATGGAGACCAGTATTCTCCAGTCCTGCTGTCTCTGACGTAAATGTATCTCCCTGGTCTGTCTGTTGGCATGCTATTGTATCGATAGCGTGTAATTCTTCTGTTTCTTGGATCAATATGAAAGCTGTATCCTCCAGCTGTGTTCGAGATCATCGCGCAGTATTCGTTGTTGCCGAGGTAGTTGATCCAGGGTGTAGGAGTATCTGGTCTAGTGATGATGTACTCCTTGTTGTCTTCTGAGAAGTATCCATACTCCAAATCAACCACAGAAAAGTTAGACTACTGCGTAGGAGTATTAACTCTTGTCGGATTCGGCTTGAAATCTTTTCGGCCATTCAACGTTTTGGGCATGATTACTTCCCAACATCCAGTGCAATTTTCGTAGCATACTATGGTTTCTGAAAGGAAATCGCCATCTGATGAGGGACCATTTGTATGTCTATCTTGCTATCCGGAAATACTTATCAATAATTTCGGCGAATCAATCCTTGCACCGAATACTTTTCGGAGCTTGATACTATGTCTAGACAGCGTCAATCGCCCATTGATGAAACTGATCTCAAGATACTTGAGCTGTTGCAAGAAGACTGTAAGCTTGGAGTACAGAAGATATCCCAA
>JBHLQS010000058.1:0-15613 GCA_048883405.1 Candidatus Thorarchaeota archaeon | reverse complement strand
AGGAAATGGTTGAGAAGCTGGGGATTTCCACAACCTAACGGAGAACGCAGTCAAAGAGTTGGAAGGCAGAGGAATGGACAGGGTCCAACACCCTGTCCTTTTGTTCTTTTTCACGTATTATTCACGTCCGACATAGTCTTATTTCTAAGCTCTACCAATGCCTTCCTAGGAGCTTGACCGACTATGTCCGATAAGAGATCGGTTCAAGGCATATGGCTGATTGAGCGCGGCAGCGGTAGAAATCTCGTTAGTAGAGCTTATGCCAATATTGAGATCGATATGGACTTGATTGCTCCCTTTCTCTCAGCAACTCACACATTCATAGACAAAGCATCACATGAGAGTCTCAAGACCATTGATACGGACACAAATCGCTACATCTGGGAAGCCAATGATTATCTTCTCTTCGTCATGGTCGTATCCAAGAGCGCCCGAGTCGGCCATATGCGCTTCATTCTCGAATATGCCATGAACGAATTCATGAAGAATCAAATACCCGCTGACAAAGACATTGAAATGATGCTGAAACAATGGCATGGACGACCTGGCCAGTTTAGAAAATTCGGGACTTTCATTGATGAACTCGTAAGTCAATATGAGGTTACAGACGAAAGCCTTGTAGCGGGAAAATCGATGGACTGCCTGGCTGTCTACAGTCACCTATTCAGAGCGATTATGAGGGTCAGGACAGATAAGGAAACACGGCGGGAGCTTGTTAAGCGCATCAAGAAGTCGTTAAAGCCTATCAAAGCATTCTATGATTTCTTGGATGTAGTGACCGTCGACTCTGCGGGCATTGAGGTCCTGAACATTGATGTCAATACTGCACCCTACAAGGAGCTAAGAGTTGCCTTGGAAGAGATATTGAAGATTTTGAGTCAAGCAGTTAAGGAGACCGTTTCAAAGAAGGTCTACCAGACAATGCTATTCAAACATGCAATGCCGTACGTTAAGTCAGATGTCGAGCGTCTTCAAACATATGCCATTTTGGATGATGTAATTCGGCATCTGTTCTAGGTCTTCCCCAACATCACAACATTTCGTTCTACAATCTGCCCTCTCTTCCTCTCAGGAAGAGTACTGCGTTCAGGGATTACCTTTAGCTGTTTGTGTTTTGGTGTTGCTTCTGTGAAGGCATCTTCAGGAAGGAGCTTGAAGACTACAAATCCTGTATTCTCCAACATAGGCTCAAGACCTATTGAAACCTGCTTCTCAGTTGTGTTTACAACAGGCAAAGTCATTGCAATTCTCCCTCCTGGTCTTATGCATGACTCAAGACTCTGGAGAACATCACGATAAAGCACCGTGAGTTCCTCCATATTGCTAGCCGCCTCTTCATATCTAGGAGGTTCAGAGTATGTTGGCCCAAGATGTGGTTCAAATGCCACCGCATCAACCTGTCCTTCAATAAGATTCGAAGCATTGCGTGCATCGCCCTTGATGAGCTTGAAGTCGAACCATTCTCCGAGACCCGACCCCAGCCACTTCAGATTCTGGCCAGCTCCCTGCACCATTGACTGCTCGATATCAATACCCACACATTTCATGCCAAGCATTGCAGCTTCCATGAGTAGCGTTCCAGTTCCGCAGAATGGATCAAGCACAGTGTCTCCGGGTCTCGCACCGGATAACGTGAGGAGAGTTCTGCAGATTTTGGGGCTAGTGCTAATCTCTGCTGACATGAAGGGCCTAGTTTCGTCTCTGTACCTCTGGAGCGTTGAGTCATAGACTGCCACTGTCTTAGCAATATACAATGTATCCTCCATTAGAAGAGCGAGCAACTCAGCGTTTGGTGGGCTCAAGAGACCATGTCGACCGATACTCTGAGGCCAAAGCGCTACATTTGGTCGGCGGGCATCTCTCTTATCAGGCCCATCATAGACGTAGTATACTGCTTTATTCGCACCAAGCTCCAGAATGCGCTTCTTGGTCCACTCATCAAGTCCAAGAGTGAATTTCCTAAGGTCAATAGTAGTCTGTTTTCCCAACAATGGATATGTACTGATACCGAATTTGACCTTGCTTCCCTTCAATTTGCTCCAGATGCGGTCAGTCCATGGAGCTCCTTGAAACGCTCTTCGTGCCTGTTTGTCTACTTTCCCTCTTGCTGGAAAGGCATCCTCGACAAGTGACCGGTCATATGCAGATGCAACTCGGCCAACCTTGAAACAACCACCGAGTGCGCTCTGGATCTCGACCAACTGCTCGTCATCCAGCTTCTCCTCTATCTCCACAATAGCTGCTGTCCTTGAGTAGTCCTTCACGCCATCAGCAAGACCTCTATCTCGAATATAGACGACTAGCTCGGCAAGACTAAGCAGCCAATTCTTCCCAAGGACAAATGCATAATCAGTCATCGATGCATTACTCCAGAGCGTCGTAGAGATGTTTTGTATATAGAGCGCCTTCAAGAGAGTTGGGTGTTTCCGATATGAAGGTGGGGGTATAGCCCACATCTTTCACTATTTGCATTAGTGGTAGTATGTCAGGACCCCACTCTCCGCCAAGGGGTCTATGGGACTTCTCCCCTCTCTTTGTATAGGTGATTCCGCTTACATGGAAGTGCATGTTATCGACAAAACGATTTCCTAACTGGTCCTCGAATCTACCAATTATCTCGAGGTAGCTTTCATTATCGTTGATTCTACCCATGCTCCGTGCATAGAGGTGTGCCCAATCGATTACAGGAAGACAACCATCCACATCTTGGCACAATCTAATCAGCTCATCGACCGATCCAAATGCGCCTTTCTTGCCTGCAGTTTCGACCATCAGAATCGCTCCATCTCCCAGATGCCCTGCTTTCTCCCAGACCTCTTCAACTGCATCCCTGACAACGGCATAGGCTTCTTGCTGAGAGAGTCCACTATATCCCCCAGGATGAAAGACGATTCTCTTCACTTGCATCAGCGCCGCAAATTGAAGTGCCTTCATCAGCCTTCCTTTTGACCGTTCTCGGACGTCTTGTTGCTTGGACAGCAGACTGATGTAATAAGCTGCATGCATGCTCATTGAGATTCCTGACTTCTTGGCAAGGTGACCAATCATTTCGGCTTTTTCTGGACCCATACGTAGACCGTATACAGCTGCATATTCCAGCGCGTTCAAATTGACATCGTTCAGAAGTGAGAAGACACGTGACACTCTTCCCTTGGCGGCAGAAGGATAACCGGCTGGTCCGAATCTGATATCTGCCAGGAACGTCATTCCTCCACTCATGTAGATCCAAGGTGATGGGCTACCATGGTCGCCCTGTCATTCTCCTCATATGAGTGATTGGGTCTGCATTAGACTCAGCGGAAGTCTTTAATCCAGAGTCCTCTCCGGAGCATTGAGCGGGAGGATAAAACATGACAGATGCCCCTATTGAATCAGAACCGCAAGCCTCAGATCGGAAGATTGATCCAGTCGCATTTCTCTCAATCATTAGGCCGCAGAACTGCTTCATTGGGTCCCTTACAGTCATTGCTGGTTTCTTAGTGGCCTACAAACAAGATCCAGTCCTCAACCTGTTTAATACCCTCAATATTCTTGCATTCGCTTATATTACGTACTTCACAATTGCTGCTGGATCCAATGTTGTCAATGATATTTATGACATTGAGATTGATAGGATCAATCGCCCCCATCGTGCTCTTCCTAGCGGCAGGATGACCATCAGGCAGGCATGGTTTTACGTTACAGGTCTAAGTGCAATTGGCCTGCTGTTTGGGCTCTTAACTGGTCTGTGGAGCACCTTGATTGTGTTAGCCTTTATTGCCATAGGATATGCATATGCTGCGAGAGTCAAGACATGGGGTCTAGCAGGCAATTTCATGGTTGCATTTTCCTTCGCATTTGGTGTTCTGTACGGATCTTTCGCTTATGCAGAGCAGACTATGAGCTATGTGGTTCCCATCCCCTCATGGCTATTCTTCCTCACTGCATTCATGATTCTTCAAGCACGGGAAACAATCAAGGGTGCTGAAGATGTTGAAGGTGACCGGATCAGGGATGTACGAACCATCGCTAGAGTATATGGATACAACGCTGCAGCTGGAGTTGCTGCGCTTCTCAATTTCATTGGTGTGGCGTGCTATTCGCTAGTCTGGATTCTAAACTTCGCTAGCTGGGACCTCTGGCCCCTACTTATGCTTGGCTCTGCCATTGTATTGAGTGCTGGTATTGCACCCCTGACTGGCCCTGATGACAAGAAGCGTCTGTTGATAGGAAGCACACTCGATAAGATTGGTGCTCTTGTGGGCTTGATAGCCTTCGTAATCATTCCCTTGTATGGACTGCCTATCTAGTGGACCTGAAAGAATGTCCAGATCAGGACTATCATACAGGCTACCGACACAAATGCGGCCCACATTGTGGAGGTGTCATGGGCCTCTCTTATTCCAAATATCAGTAAGAATCCAGTCCAGAAGAACGCTCCAACTGTCATTAGGTCTATGACTTCCCAACTGGGCGACCTGAAGATTGTGTCAACAATCGCCCCGTACTGTGACGCTAGATTCGCATCAAATGTGGGGAGAGTTCCCAAGATGACGAAGATAGCAGCTATTCGAACGAGTACAACCGGGAGCATGCTGTATCCAACAATTGCCACTGACTTTCGTTTGTTCCCAGTACCTCCAGTGATTCTAAAAGCAAGATGGGCAAACGCTCCACCGATTATCAAGTAGAACATACCAAGCATCATGTATGGAACAATGGTCGCTGCTCCAGCGAGAATGACCTGTGGTGCCAAGTAGCTGCTCAATACACTTACATCAGCAGTCTGCCCCGAGGTTGCGTTGACGGTGACCGTGACTGTGAACTTGGATGATATTGCTAAGAAGAAGCCAAACAAGACCAGAGCATTGGCAATGATGACAAGCATAGGGCCCGCCGCATCAGGTCTTCTTCCGATATCGCGGTAGGCTGCGGCTGGGCGCCGAATTACTCCCCACAACCTATCCCTTATACCCATCTCCCTCACATCTGGTGCATCAGGCCTCTTGAGCATGGGCAGAATTCTTTCAAGAGTCTCTTCAGCAATCTCCTCTTTGCATACCGGACAGACTGTAGCATCAGCCGGGACAGGGCTGTCACAGAACTCGCATCGCCGCATTGTTAATCATCCTATGGTGGCTGGTCTGATTATTCTACGGACTACCGCATATAGCGGTTTCTAGGGTCCCCTCCGTGCCACGACTTCACCTGCGAGGACTTACCACATGCCAAATCGTTCGAATATTGGGCTGAGATAAACCGTAGCATACGGAATCAAACTGTCCCATAGACTCTGAGAGAGATTGAGAATCAAAGCATATGTCACTATAAACTCGGCCGTCCATGATGGTCCGTATAGAATTGGCACCATGACCAGATTTGTCGGGACCATTATGAGTAGTCTTACGAGAGTGGCAATGATCATTGCACTAATGAATAGTGTTGGAGCAGCTAGACGTAGTCCTCCTTGGCCTTGCCCCCGAAATCTAACAAAGAGCCAAGGGATGACAATCATAGGCAGAGTGGCCATTAGCTTGAATATGGGTCCAACGCCTGAAGGATCAAAGAAGAACAAGCCAAAGGTTCCAGCAATCACACTGATCATGCCGACCCAGATTCCACCCAAAAGGAATGCTATAATCCAAAAGAATGAGACTGGGTCAAAAAGTGCAATATCCCATACGGGAATTCTGGGAATCACTGAGGCAATGGGAGATGCGGCCAGTGAGAGAGATGCCATGACTCCCGCTAGGGCTACTTTCTTGACATTTTCACTAGTTGGTGAAATTTCAGAGAGCTGCCAGTCCTGATCATCATGTGCTCGCTCGGGAGACGCCATAGCGGCATCAGCCTCCTTTCCTGATGCGTCTTGCATGTGCTCCTGCGTACTTGAACGCCTAATAAGTCTACTCACTCAACATAAGCTACTCACTCTTGAGTAGACTCAGCGGTGAACTCGTCTAGACATGCTTGTCTATCCTCGACCGGAGTCTTTCGGATTGCCCTCTCAAACTTGGGCCTGCTGAGCATTTGGAGTAGCTTCCTCGTAGGCCTTAGCCAATCTGGGTTTATTCTCCATTCCGCCCAGTCAATACCTGACGACAAGGATGTTCGACTAAGAATGAGTTTTGAGCTGACTAAATCATTCAATCCCTTCAATATCGTTCCGATTGTAACAGCCCCCACGATGGATCTCTCCTGCCTGGCAGCCCTCAATAGATCTGCGGTGGTAACCCAAGTACCATCCTCAATCAAGACCCTAAGCACCTTGGACCTCACAGCATCTGACTCGATGACTCCTTTTAATGGAGCCAAATTGATAGATTGGAGATGTCTTGGCTCTGGCTCATTGTTTCTCCATGGGTCCATATTTCGGTCTTCTTTCAGTGTGCTGAAGTCCATTGTCTGTCAGCTCCACCTAGTATGAGCTATCTGCTTCTTTTGAACCAAAGTATTATGCTGGACTAATCGATTGTGCACGACATTGCACAACTCTTATGTGCGTCCGTGTTCTCAAAACGACCTGATTCAAATGAGTTCCAAGGCTCCTCTAGCAGACCTATTCAGCAAGAGCTTCGAAAAGCCTTCGGATCTTCTATGCTGTGCTTTCGGATTGAGGGACACAGAGATAGATGTGTACTTCTCATTAATCACGGGTCCAAAGACTGTCAAAGAGATTGCTGCAAGAATTGATAGAGACCGTAGTACTGTTCAACGCGTGTTGACCAGCCTCAAAGATAAGGGTCTAGTGGAGATGAGTGAACAGACATTTGAGCGAGGGGGCTTCTATCATGTATACAGGGCTATTTCTACAGAGTCAGTGAGGGGGGAGATTCTTGCTCGACTTGACCGATGGTACCAAGAGACCAGAAGATTCTTGTTGGAACCATGGGGCGACCAGCTCACCTGAGCCATGGTGTCTTGAGGTATAGCGAAATGGGCAAGATTCCTCTGCAAAAGAACACGGTAGCCTTGACTACTCTAGCAATGCTAGCAGCTATGGGCATTGTGGTTCGTATTTTTGTACGAATTCCAGTGATACCTGGACTGCTTGATTTGACTCCTGGATTCCTGTTCTCAGAACTCGGAGGAGTCATTGGTGGTTTGCCAGGCGGGGCATTGGTCGGCGCAATAGTAGGTCTTGGAGGTGCCATCGCAGGCGGGGAGCCACCGTTGCTTCCCATGATAGGCAATATTTGCCTAGGGATAGGAACAGGATACGCAATTCATGTTAGGGCAGATAGAAACAGTCGGCTCTATATTGCAATGGCCATTTTCGGAGGAGGAGTCATCGGAGGTTTCATACCTAGCGTAACCATTTTCGCAGCATTTACTGAATCAATAGAAATCACAGTCCTCTATGCTGCAATTGATATGCTTCAGGCGTTTCTGTGGGCATCTGTTGCCTTGTTGTTGGAGCGGATTGTAATCCGACCAATTATAGGTCAATATCTATATCCGGATGATGAATATCAAGAGCTTATCCAGTAAGAAGGAGAGGAAATGACGGACCGCACGATTACAATAGACATTAGAACAGACCTCTTTGGGGCAAATGAGGAGGCCGCGTCTCACAACGCTGAACTGTTCAGACAAAATGGAATTAGATCTGTTGACATTATGGGATCCGTTGGTACTGGCAAGACACAGCTCATTGAAGCCCTCTGCGAGAAACTGCTTGATAAGTACCGTATCCTGATGGTAGCTGGTGATCTCGCGACAACAATAGATGCAGACCGTGTGGCCTCTCACGGGGTTGATACCGTTCAGATAAACACGGGAACTGCATGTCACTTGGATGCCAGGATGCTCCGAGTCGCCCTGAATGACATCGACCTGTCAAAGTATGATCTCATCTTCATCGAGAATGTTGGAAACCTCATCTGTCCTGCAGGATATTCGCTGGGAGTAGACAAGAAGATTGTCGTTGTGAGTGTGACTGAGGGTCCCTATATGGTGCGGAAACATCCACTCACAATAAAGAGAGCTGATATGGTTATCATCAACAAGGTCGATCTCGCCGAAGCTATTGGTTTCGATGTAAGCGCTCTCGAAGATGATGTACGGGAGGTTGACGCAAACATACCAGTCCTCATGATCAGCTCAGTAACCGGTGAGGGAATAGATGCCCTTGTTGAATCCCTAGGTTTCTAGGAAGCGGCCTCGGTCTCTAGTAGGTTCAGAAGGGCCTTTCGAACGCCATCAATGTGCCCTGCGCCCAGAACCGCCACAATTCTGCCATCCACATCTTTCATGATACTTCTGAGCGCATTTGCCACGTAGAGGTCTCTCTGGTGTATTAATGCATCAGCTAGGTTGGGGTATTCTGAATTGAAATCCTTCATTAGGTTCTCAATTGCTCCCTCCTCCTTTAGCATTCCCAAAATATCAGTGCCATCACTCTCTTGAAGATCCTTCTGCGCATCAGGCACAAGACCCATCAGGCGATAAATCTCGTCCAGGGGCACTCTAGCTATAGCTTGCATAGTGACATGGATTGGTCTGTCTACGAGAGCTATCTTTGCACCAATCCTTCGACCCTCCTCAATGGCTACAAGCATCTCCTCACCCACGTTGGATCCAGTCATCTCTCCCAGACTCTTCTCAAGTGTTGCCATATGTTGTATCAAATCTTGTGCGGCATCGCCTGATGATGTGGGTTTCCAGTTCGCCATCGGCTTGTCGGACTCCATGAGCTGCTGGTATCTCTGATGGTCCAGCTCAACAGCAACGACATCGGGCTGAATGTTTCTAACTACCTCTCTGGCTCTTTCAACACTCTCTGTATCAGTATGAATCACAGCCACAAAGACCACTCGGTTGAGTTCATTGTTCAAGATCTATTCACTTGTCATGCTCAGAAAACATGCGTCTTTTCACTGTTTTGAACGTAACAAAACTGTGCGCATTTGCGATCCGCCATAAAGTACACGTTAGCCTACATTTCTCTACGCCTTTCGTTGTCAATAGGCGATTTGGAATGGCCAGAAGATTTTTCTCACGCAAAGCGTTTACTGCTAGCAGTCATCAACACAACGGGGGCACATCAGGCTGAAGGCGGAACTAAATCAAACATTTGCAAAACTAATGAATCCACGAATGAATGCTGGACTTGTCATGCTTCACACTCTTCTGGCTCCCCTACAAGGGAATCCAGTTGAACCAAGTGCTGTGCGAGAGAATGTAGATAAGATTGTAAAGGAGCGAGAGGTCTCCAAGCAATCCATAACGAATGTTGCTGGGCGATTGGAAGCATCCAATATCATCGAGCGGACAAAGGGCTATTCGGTCAACTATGGATATCTCATATCTATGTTGCTGCATAAGATGATAGAGATGGCAAAACGTATGAATGATTTAGAGGAAGAGATCCTGGACCTGAAGGATCAATTAAGCCCTCCCGCCTAGTCTGCGGGTACAGTTGTGGAAACTTCATTCAGGTCGTTGAAGAATGCGTTCAACGCCCCTGTGGTGACGTGAGGCATAATAACCAATCTCAGCGAGGGCGGCAATGGGGATGCAGCCATCCTCCATCCGCGTTTTTCCATCTTCGTAATTATCGTGTCGAGAGGCACTTCTTTACTCTGAATTCCAAGAATGTTCATCACCGGCTCAATTGCAAGCTCCAACAACGGATTCTCCTCGACTCTCTCCTTACCCAGATGTGTCTGTGCCATGCACCCCTTCACTATTTCTCTGTAGCCAGACCGGCCTAGATGCCTCATTATTGCCCATGTGGCCAAGATTGACGCCGCGGGGCGAGTTCCCAACATGGACGACTGCTTGGAACTAGCTCCTGGCAGATATGGTATCTTCTTGGTAATTGCTTTGAGATGGCGACTTGATCTAAAGATTAGGCAACCTGCAGGTATTGGTGCCAAGCCCATCTTGTGAGGATCAACGCTGATGCTGGTAACACCATTTGCCTCAAAGTCGTAGGAATGATCTCCCAGTCCGAGGTCTTTTAGGAAAGGAATCACGAAGCCGCCAAATGCAGCATCGATATGTAGAGGGACTCGATGTTCTGCGGCGATTCTACCTATCTCATCAATCGGGTCTATCTGCCCAAGATATGTTGTGCCGGCAGTCGCAATAATGCCTATTGTGTTCTCGGAAATCTTCTTCTCAATGCTTCGACTGATTGCCTTGAACTGATTGTCTACTCCGGTCTTGGTGAGGCAGATACCAAGAATCCATGCCGCCTTGTCAATGGATGAGTGCACTGTCTTTGGAGCGATGACTTCAGGCCTCTTCACTCTCTTCCGGATTTGACGCATTGCCAGCATCGCAAGTATGTTGGACTCGGTCCCCCCTGATGTTGTCGTTCCATGCGGCACTTCAAGACGTAAGAGGTCTGCGACCATCTCAATGACTTCTTGCTCAACCCTTGCAGATCCCTTGAACGTATGGAGTCTACCTGCGTTTCTCTCCATAGTTCTGAGAAACACATCAGTCGCAAGTTGATGAGGGATAGTGGACATTGAAGCAATCGGATGACCAGAGAAATACGTGACATCCGCTTCAAGAAGCGAGTCCAGCATTCCAACAACAGTTTCCTTGTCCAATCCATTCTCTTCCAGAATCATCTGCACTCCTCCTGTATAGATTTCAAATGTCCCACAAGACCATAACGGTTGTGATAGCCTTGTCGACAGCCTTTTGAAATCCTGTTATTATATCACGTCTGATGTCGTCAGAAGAGCTATTGTTTCTCGACTCCCACGCTGCAGAACGTATACTATCTGCCTACAATGATGGCTCAACCGAGGTTGAGGTCTCTCTGGACCTTGGAGTAACGACCAGACGAATCAGACTTGCTAATCAACCATGGAATAGGGACCAGCTAGAGAAGATATGTCAGGATGAAGAGTCGGTCTATTTCGTGAATGACGAAGGTTTATTCAAAGCGGCGTTGAGTGGTAAGCACTTCTACAAACTGATGCCTGTCGTCAGGAACCAAGCACCTGCACTACAGATTGATGGTATTCTAATGCATAGAGTCAAAGATACCACACCTCTGGATGATGCCTCCATGAAGGCCAAACTCTGTGCCCGGGAGGGCATAGACATGCTGGAGATCTGTACAGGTCTCGGTTACGCAAGTATTGCCTGTCTCCAGAAGGGTGTTCGTAGCATTGTCACGATTGAGAAAGACGCGGATGTTCTCAAACTGGCCAGGCTGAACCCTTGGTCCCGTAGACTCTTCTCTGATGAAAGAGTCACAATCATTAATGCTGACGCAACTCAGGAAATTGAGACTATTGCAGACAGGTCTTTTCATGCCGCCATGCACGATCCTCCTTGGTTCTCAATGGCTCCTGAGCTTTATACAACAGAATTCTACATCCACTTGTATAGGGTGCTGCGACGCAATGGCACTCTCCTTCATTACGTGGGGTCCCCTAACTCCAAACACTGGAAAATAGGCCTTCAGAGGGGAATCATGAAGCGCCTTCGTGATGCAGGATTTAGCACCGTTACACGAGAAGAGGGCGTCCAAAGCGTTCTTGCTTTCAAGAGATGAATCGTGAACTCGCTTTCAGTAGATATTCTACGGATAAGCTAATAAGACAAAATCATGAGCATGACATCGCTGGCCACAACAGCAATGGCCCGAGTGGTGTAATGGCAGCATAGGGGATTGTGGCTCCCCTGACGGGGGTTCGATTCCCCCTTCGGGCCCCATTTTTGACAAAATCCTTTAGATAGAGAACTCTGAGATATAGTGGGTTGTGTACTCATTATGAGTAAACTCAGTTTTGGAATATGGACTCCCCCTGTTACCCTATACCCTGATATGTTTGAGCGATGGAAACTAATCGAGAATCTAGGGTTTGATAGTATCTGGAATGTTGATCATTTTACGAACCCAATTAAAATGAGTAAGACGCCATGGTTTGAATGCTGGACATCAATGGCAGCATTGGCTGCTAGAACCAGAAGGATCAGAATAGGTACATTGGTTACAAACATCATCTATCGGAATCCGGCTGTGCTTGCCAGACAGATTGTCACAGTCGACCACATTTCCGAAGGAAGACTGACTTTTGGTATTGGTGCAGGTTCTTCGACCGATCCCAGTCATCCAATGACAGGAGTGGAACCTTGGAGCAATAAGGAGAGAGTGGAGAGGTTTCTTGAGTTTGTTGAGATATTCAATCTCATGATGACACAGGAAGTGAGTTCGTATGATGGAAAACACTACAAAGTGACTGATGCCATAATGTTGCCCCCACCTGTTCAGAAACCCCGCCCCCCTCTGTTAATAGCTGCCAAGGGACCTAAGATGCTCAAGATTGCTGCAACATTGGCAGACAATTGGAATTTTCTGCCACCATTTGGGATCTCAGCCGAAGAGGCATTGGAAGAAACCAAAACGAGAAACGAAAGAATTACTGAACTCGCTGAAGAAGCAGGACGTGACCCGGACTCTATTGGTAGGTCTCTCGGCACAGGTTGGACGAAAGAGAGGCCCTTCGATAGCAAGGACAACTTTATGGAGTATGTGAATCGCTATTTGGAAATCGGAATCAATGAGTTCCATCTAGGTTTCTGGACTGAGACGATTCCAGACAATCCCTTGCATGCGATCACAAGTGTTAAGCTGCTTGAAACTATTGCACATGAAGCCATTCCTGAACTAGGCTAATGTTTTCTTCCTTTCCGTGGATAGGAATGGTGTCGTCAGACTATTCCATTCACCACCGATTGTAGACATCCTCTGCAAAGCCGAGAAAGCGGTCCACTTTCAATTCTGTACCATCATCCAGAACTACTTTTCCAAAGAATCGCCCAAACACCTGATGCTGTTCCGATTTGATTAGAAGCAGGTTGAATTTTCCATGTCGATCCAGTATTGGTTCAAAGTCCATTTCAAATCGGCTATCATTGCTCGTGAATCTCCAGGGCTTCATGTAATCGTCTACATCCATATCGAAGGTTACTTGATCCAACTTGTGGGCTTTCCCCTTGTAGAAGATCATATTCTCTGTTGCGGGCGTGCGATCACTGAAACCATACCCAATATTCCACCCAAACAGCTCACCATTGAGAAGTCCCGATGCTGATCCCCAGTACCAACGATTCCTGTAGGTCCAGTTACCTCTGCCCCAGTCTAGTCCTCCAAAGCTGCCTTCTGGAGAGAAAATGTATTCTGTATCTCCGATTCTGATTATGCCCTGCGCTGGCATGCAGTTGATCTTCTGATTATAGTAGAACTTCTTCCTATTCTCCTTCCATGATGTTGCTATGACCATTGTGTCCATATCCTGGTCCTGATGTAATTCCAATTCCCCTGTAAGTCCCTTCTCTCCTAGGTTGTTGGTGAATTCAGGACAATCGACCCTGATGGTCCTCTTACCAGGTGCGACATAATAGCCAAGTTTCAATCTCTTGTCCTGGTATTCCACATCTCCTTCACTGGATGTTGAGGGAAAATTGGTCCTTCCCCTTGGGAGTAGCGCAAGTGTTTCCTCCTGTGTGTAGGTGCCTTTTCCAAAATCAAGCCATACAACAGCCATGAGTCCTGCATAACCAAGGTCTGACATTGTAAAGGTGATTCCATAGTCCTCATTCAAAATGTAATAGTAGTCCCACTCCTTAATTCGATGCCATCCTGCCTTTATCTTACTCCGGTCGTATCGCCAAAGAATCTGGGTGGCATATCCCGGTTCCACCAGATGCCCCCTTTCATCCAGCAAGTCGGTAGGTCGTGTGATTCGATGCTGGGTTGCCATGATTCCACTAGTTCGATCCGCATGCTAAAAGCGTTCTCACCCGATTGTCACTCTCTTATGCGATTCCAGTGGGTTCAAATAACGGAACTCAGATTGATGTGAATGCTATGAAATTCATGTTGGGTGGTCTTGGAAATTGGTTTAATGATTTTGAACTTGTTAAGAATGCAATACTTGAAGCCGACAGACTTGGCTATGACGGGGCACTGATGCCTGACCACTATATGTGGGGAGAAATGCGCGGGGGCCCAATGTCACGTCCTGATTCAAATGTGACTGTGGAAACCTGGATTACTCTCACCTATCTCGCCGCAAAGACTGAGCAAATACGTCTTGGCACGATGGTCACACCTATCCCATTCAGGCCGCCTGGACTTTTGGCAAAGATGATTTCTACATTGGACATCTTGTCAAACGGTAGGGTCATTGTCGGAGTTGGAGCTGGTTGGTCCCAAGCTGAGTTCGAAGGATACAGTGTGTGGCATAAATCAAAGATGAGGGTGGACAAGGCACATGAGGGGCTTGAGCTTATCCTTGAATTATGGACGAAGGATAAGGTCGACTTCAACGGCAAATTCTACCAGGCAAAAGGCGCAGTCCTTGAGCCCAAGCCTATCCAGAAACCATACCCCACACTACTCTTTGGGAGTCGAGGGAACCGGATGCTCGCGCTATCTGGGAAATATGGCAATATCATTTACCTTCCTCCATTTGGAGAATATGATCCAGCGGCAGCAAGGGAAAGGGTGCTGAATGCCGCCCAGAATGCAAATAGAGGAGACAAGATTGGGTTCATGACTGGTGGCATGATGCAAAGAAGAATCACGGACATTAGCGAATTCATGAAGTTGGTTGAAGCAGCAGACGATGCAGGGGACAGCTATTATCTAGTGTCATTGCCTCGAGATGAAACCGGCATCGAAACCATTCGCAAATTCGCGATGGAAGTGATGCCCTCATTCAAGTAGAAGGTTCAATCTTTTTGACTGAGAAACACCGTGGAGTCATTGAAAGAACCGGCTTCGTATTCTAGGAGTCAATAGATAGATGATAATCGCTAAGGAAATGATGAAGGAAAGATAGTCGCCGCCAAATATGATATGACTAACGCAAATCGCCCCATTCATCAAGAGGCTCCCCCACCATGCCCAAATCTCCAGTTTGTCTAATGCCCATCCCATATATATCAGAGTGAGGCCAAGGGCAATAATAGCTACACCTGAGATTGCTAGGAAGTATAGCAGGAATGTGCCCAATAGAATATACGCAATACCTACGAGAATCTCAAAGTCTGCAAGGACTCCTACGCCCAAAGGTGAACTTGATGAATACCACTTTGACAACCTAATTTCACCTAATTCACTTGCATTTGCAATTATAATACCTCATAAAGATTGAGCATTAGCTCTTGGTGAATCCCCCATGATGGAACTCGATTTTGCAGATAAGATTCATCACTCCGCAGCGCTCTTCGATTTCCTCCTCCATTTCATCCCACATTGTTGGGTCTTTTCTAATCCGTTCGAAGTGACTCAACAAGTCAGGGTGGGTCTCCGCAATTAATCTCAATATGCGTGGAACATTATGGCTCCTGAAATTGAGGTTCTCGAAATGAAACTCGTTTGTGAAGATGCGTGCAGCATCGATTATTGCCATCCAGTCAGTGATCTTGGGGAAAATTGGTGACACGAACACGTACGTGGAAATCCCCATCTCTGCAATTTGCTGAAGCGCCTTAAGTCGGTCTTTGGGTTTTGATGCGCGCGGTTCAATAGTCCTAGCAAACTCATCATCCAGAGTATTCATGGAAACGCCGACCTTGATGTTCTCGAACTGCTGAAACAGGTCGATGTCACGTTCTACAAGGCGTGACTTAGTCAAAATCTGAACATTCGCCT
>JBHLQS010000057.1:0-15747 GCA_048883405.1 Candidatus Thorarchaeota archaeon | reverse complement strand
TGTATGCTTAACAAAATTGGCCAGGGTAAGCAGCTGGTCTGCGACCATAATCTGATCATCGTGCTTTCTTGCCAAAACAAGTGCCTGATTGTGAGCCTCAATTGACTCCTGAAAATTGGCTTCTCTGGCAAGCTTGATACCTTGGATTCTAAAAAGGTAAGATTTGAAGTACTCCAAGTCCCTACTCTCGTTCACCCTCTTAGTGAGTGTTTCAATAGGTTTCACATCAAGATCACATTCACGATAATATGTTTCGGCAACAAACCTCCACTTCATGTAAAGGTGAGTTGCAATCCAATCATTAGGAGCTGCCTTGAGTGCTCGAAGAATGGATTGTTTCATCTCATCCCAAGAGACCATTTGACCTCTTTCTTCGAAATCTTTCCCCATAATTAGTGATATGGGTTCAGCCAACGCGGGTATCTTTCCAGCCTGCTCAAGAGTAGCAAGTACATTGAAGTTATCTATCTTAGCAGCAAAGTAACATGCAAAGTACTCAGCCAACATAGTTGGAGACTCGGAGCTTACTTTCTGGCATAGTCGTTCTGTGAAGTCACCAAAATTCTCTGCCTCTTCCATCACAGACTGCAGTATATAACGTGTCTGCTCGTCGACATGTGGAAAACACATGGTTATGATCCCGAGCGGTTTCATTCCTGACGCCCTCTGGTTTGCAGAATTGGTATTGTTTAGCTGACCCTTCACATCAATCTTTTGGCATTCTGTTAGTAAGGTGACAAATAATTCCCAAACCCAGTTCATAGTGTGTATCTATGCCTGTCCAGAAATTCTTGCTTCTTTGCGGGATTCCAGCTTGCGTATGCCTGAAGATATCCAGTAATTCTACTAATTATCTCCACCCCAACAAACCCACATTTAGGACAGGGTATCTTCTCGAGATCCTCAATTGATGAGAATCTTGCGTTACGCCAGTCAATACCGGTCTGATAGCCGCATGAAGTACAACTTAGCACATCTTTCGTAAAGGCAAAGTAGCTGTTCAATGTGTCCTTCGCAATCTTCTTGGTTAGCTCCCACAATGCGTCGGGATCTGGATTTGCTTCTCCCAGGTAGATATGGGTCAACGCGCCGCCGTCCATATATGGATGGAACATTCCTTCTTTCCTTATCCTATCACTTAGAGCGAGGTCGGCTCCTACATACAGAGTTGTGCTGTTTGTATAGTAGGGATTGATATCGGTGCCCTTCAAGTACTTGCGAATTCCCTTGTAGGCCTTGTAGTCTTTCCTGGCTAATCTACCAGCCGCGCTTTCAGCAGGGGTTCGTGTGACACCGAAGTGTAGGCCTGTTTCCTTTTCAAACTCCTGTGACTTTTTCTTCAGGTGCTTTAGTACCTTGATTCCGAACTTCGTGCCTTCACGCTCATGAAGATGGAAACCTGTGGCGATCTTTGCCATCTCCTCAAAGCCAACTGTTCCAAGCAAGAATTGTCTCCGACTCATGTCAATGAGCGGATCTCCATTGGGTTTCGGTTGAGTGTAGAAGGGCACACTGCCACTAGCCATCAATCGATCCATGACGGCTTTCTTCTCGAGAATGACTTCCTTTGATAGTTCGATGTATTCATCCAACTTAGCAAAGAAATGATCCTCGTCACGTCGCCCCACCCATGCAGCACGACCAAAGTTTGGAGTCACCATCTGTGAGGCACCAAAGACCATATTCCCAGACAAGAATTCCTCCAACTCCTCGTCACTGCTAGCTGTCCAGAGATGCGAACAGCAGCTGCTGCATCCAGCCTCAATCGTCGATCTCCAGTTGAGGTAGTTTTCAAAGTAAGGAGAACCAAACTTGGCTGTAAGCTCAGCAACGAGTCGCCATGATTCATCGTATTCTGGTTTCATGAACTCCTTCCGTAGGACTACATTTGGTTTTGGAAAGTTGAAGCCCTTCCCCTTCTTGTCACCCTTTAGCATCATCCGCATGAAGGCGTTGAAGAACTTGTTCGCCTCTTCCTCATAATCGCCATAAGTTGACCCGTCGGTCGTTCCACCGGGAAGAGTTGCAGGCACGTCTTTCATTATGTTGGGGATGCCTGGTGTGAGGTCGACACTTGAGAAGATGACCTGTCCACCTCTGGCTACATACTGCTGAGTCAATGTGAATATGAGTTGCTGAGCTGCCTGCTTTATCTTTCTGTCAGATTGGCCTCTCATATATGGAGCAAGGAATGTATTGTAGAAGAAATATCCTTGACCCCCAGCAAAGGAGCTCTGGGCAGCCGCTAGCCATATTGCGGAGTGGTTCACTGCGACATTGAGATGCTGAGCAGGACCAGCCGCAGAAGAATGAATCCCGCCAAGTCCATCAGGAGCGATGCCGGGAATTAGCACCTGACGAAGGTCCCAAGTTGCACAATAGTCCCGTGTGGAGAAGTACTCACGGTCTTTGATATAGATGTCACCGCGCATATGTGCATCTGCAAGATGAGTCGGGATTGTTAGGTAAGTGTGCTGCTCCATGACTTGGTCATGCACTAGTTTGGCAATGGTCTCAGGGTTCCTCATCATGTTTGCATTATGGGTGTGTTGAGCAGGATTGAGAATCAGCTGATTGAGGTCGTACATAGGCACTCCAACACGAGTATAGAGGATGCGCTCCTTCTCGAATCCCAGCTCAGCAAGAATCGAGTTGCACATCTCTCGAATCAGTGGACCCGACAAAAACTTGATGCCTGAAGCGGCAATCCTATCCATGACCTTTAGTCCTACAAGTTCTGCATCCCCCCGAGAGAGCTTTGCCTCAATAATGAGGCTCTCGATGATACGGTCTACATCGAATGGCTCCAGAGTGCTACTGGTAGTTCTAACCTTTGGTAGCTTCTTCTCTCTCACCTTCAGATCCTCATAGGATACTGCTGAACTATGGACATCCGTCATTAATCAATTCACTCCAAGCGACTTGCGTACTTCTTCAACAGTAGGAACTTCGCCACTATACAGTAGTCTTAGCGACCCTTGGTTCTCAAGGACGATGCTAGGAGTGGAAGCAATGAAGATCTGGCTCTCAAGCATTCTGAAATCCAAGTCATCATCGACATCTTTCAGATCAACAACGCGCAAAGGATACTCAGTCCCCTCCAGGGCTTCCTCTACGACTAGCTTGGCTGCTGGACAGTTCGCACAGTCTTCTTGCGTGAAGATATATAGCGTGCTAGCTGTTGTCTTGTCCTCTCCCGGCATTAATCAACACTCCCTCCACGGAGTGAAGGCTTCTTGTCATTCAGCCAATTCATAATAAAAGACTTGTTGCGCTGCAAAATGGCTTCTAGCATAGGAAGAAGGCAATCAGGGAAGGGTGGGTAATTCCGGGAGGACTTCACACTTCATAGTGATGGAGCGTCTACTTAAACACCTACAGAAAGTAAACCAAAGCCATCCCAGAGATTGCAGATTCTTCAGGTCTCGCAGCCTTATAGATGACAGATTTTAACCCCAGATGACGACCGACACAAAATCGCCGGGAGTCTGAGTGGCGCCAATCAAGCGTGTACTGGGCATGAGATTTGTAAACGGGGATTCTCGCGGTAGCCCTAAATAGGATGTTTGGCCACAGACCGAGTGTTGGTGGTTCATCAATGGCAATCTATCTTAAGGCCAAGACCCCAGTAGATGCATGGATTCGCGCGGTCAGAAAAATAATGGAAGGCGGAATGCTCAGGGTTGATGAGAGAGGTAGCGAAACCCGGTGGCATTCCAATTTGATGATTCATGTTGAAGATCCATACAGCAATAGAGTCAGCAAGGAGTACCCATTCAGCGAAAAAGTTCTTCGAGAAAAGTATGCTACTCAACTATTGGATCCGGACAGAATGGACTTCGAATACACCTACGGAGAGCGGCTCAATGCATGGGGCTCTGAGGCCCTGAACCAGATAAAGTATGTAGTTGCCAAACTTAACGAGAGCCCTAACAGTCGAAGAGCTGTTGCTACTACATGGGACCCGCGAAAGGATACTGTACATGATGAGGTCCCATGCCTCAACCACTTCGTGTTTATGAAGAGAAACGAGTTGCTTGACCTATCAGTCATGATTCGCTCGAATGACATGTATGGAGCTTGGCCTGCCAACATCTATGCCTTGGGAGAACTCCTTACACATGTGTCAGAGAGGGTTGATCTCAAGCCAGGGACAATTACAACACTCTCTGTAAATGCCCACGTGTATAGCCATGATTGGGAACGAGCTAGTAGACTATAGTTCCAAGGTTTGTAATTGGAATATCAAGAATAGGCATAATTATTAACCGGATTGTCAGCGTAAGTTACATGTGTTAACTAGAGAATATACTCTACTAACAGTTGGAGCGTAGAATCATTGGATAACGTAGACAAGCAGTTGGTTTCACTTCTTCAAGAAGATGGTAGAAAGAGCCTTTCCGAGATAGGCAAGAAGCTAGAAATGTCACACGTTGCGGTGAGCAAGCGATTAGACAAACTGGTAAAGACCGAGAAGACAGTCCATGTGACAGCAGGCGTGAATGCGGAGAAGCTCGATGTGAAGCTCTTATTCATGGGATTAGAGGTTGACAACATCGATGTGGCCGACCGCATCAGGGAAAAGTATGAGCATTGTCCCAGATTACTCATGCTTGCACCAGTGACGGGAAGCTACAACCTAATGGCGGTCATGGCAGCGCAGGATACCTGGAGCCTACAATCAATTGTAGGGACTTGTAGCATGAGAACGGAACCAGGAGTCCGGAGATCAGAAAGCTGGTTCGGAAATGCGCCTATTGTGCCAACGTTCCTTCAATTGAATCTTGCACCCGAATCGTCAAACGGCACCAAGACACCTTGCAAGACTGACTGTGCGTCATGCAAGAGATACCTTGACGAGAAGTGTGTGGGGTGCCCTCCCACTTCTGTCTATAGAGGAAAACTCTGGTCCTCACCTCTCACTCAAAGAAAACGTCGAGGCAAAAGCAAGAGGAAGAGTTAACACCATCAGAGGGCTCTTGAGCCCTGTGAGTTCAATGGTTGACGTCTTCATCCATCCCTTGGCCGTTGTTGACGAAGGGGCACAGATTGGTGAAGGCACCAAGGTTTGGCACTTTGCACATGTCAGGAGTTCAGCCAAAATAGGCAAGCATTGCACAGTTGGCAAAGACGTGTATATTGACACGAATGTCACCATTGGGGATAATGTGAAGATCCAGAATGGCGTATCGGTCTATCAAGGAGTGACCCTTGAAGACGAGGTATTTTGTGGTCCACATATGACCTTCACAAATGACCTGCACCCAAGAGCTCATGGCGAGTTTTGGGAGATAACTGATACACTTGTCAAGCGAGGAGCCTCAATCGGTGGCAATGCCACGATTATCTGTGGCATCACATTGGGAAGCTATTGCATGATTGGTGGGGGTGCTGTAGTGACAAAAGACATACCAGCTCATGCATTGGTTGTTGGCAATCCAGGCAGAATAACTGGTTTCGTGTGCAAGTGTGGTCGGCCGCTCAAGAACGAGGTAAAGCGTCAGAAAGTTAGTGTGACATTTGAATGTGGAAAATGTAAAGAGGAAACTACAATCTCAATGTCTGATTACAAGAAGATGGTCAGGTAGACAACACGTGTCACACATTTACAAGAAATTCGTTAATGAACGCGCAGCTAACCTCATAGGCAAGACGGCTCAGATTCGGGATTGCACTGTAATAGCTCACATTGACCATGGGAAGACTACACTCACTGACTCACTCATTGCATCATCCGGGCTCCTATCGAAAGAAGTTGCTGCTACTGCTCGTCTCTTGGACTACGATATGATTGAACAGGAGCGAGGAATCACAATCAAAGCCTCGGGAATTTCGCTTATTCACCAAATGGATGGACAGGACTACCTCATTCATTTGATTGACACGCCCGGTCATATCGATTTTTCAAGCCATGTAACAAGAGGGCTTCGACTCACTGACGGAGCAATTATTGTTGTCGACGTCATTGAGGGGATTATGGTTCAAACTGAAACAGTTACGAGGCAGGCAATGAGTGAGCTTGTTCGTCCTGTTTTGTTTGTCAATAAGGTTGATCGACTCATCAAAGAGAAACGGCTGGACGCCAGGAGAATAGCAGAGGAAGTCAACAAGACAGTTCGCGAGTTCAACGCGATGCTGGGCAAATATCTCGATGACGAAACTCTGGAAAAGTGGGAAGTGTCATTCAGCAAGTCATCACTATGCATTGGCTCAGCATTGGACAAATGGGGACTAGATGTATCGGTTCTCAAGAAGGCATCTGGCGGAAGTAATACCGCAGGAAACCTAGCTAGCACGTTCATGGAGATAATCGAAGAAATAGTGGAAACATATTCCAGAGAGGAGCAAAGCAGTCTAGCAGAGAAATATCCTGTCGCCAAAGTCCTGCTGGACTCAGTGGTTAAGACTTGTCCGAATCCAGCCATAGCTCAATCCTATCGGCTCCCCACATTCTGGACACCGCAAGGCAACAAACACGACAAGAGCCTTCTTGAATCAAGCAGTAGCGGGCCAGCTATTCTCTTGGTGGGAGATGTGCAACCCGACAGACACGCCGGTCTTGTTGCGGCTGTCAGGGTGTTCGCAGGGACACTCAGACGCGCTGAGCCTTTGACGAATCTCAGGACCGGAAAGACAGGGAAGACTCTCCAGATTGGTTTCTTCATGTCAAAATCAAGAGTGGCACTTCCAGAGATACCTGCCGGAAATCTTGCATTCATAACAGGTATCAGGGAGATTGCTGTTGGCGACACCCTTGTAGCAAAGGGCGCTCAGGGAATCTCGCCTATGATGAAACTCGAATACCCCACTGAACCTGTCGTCACATATACGATTGAACCAAAGAAGCTGTCAGAGCTCAGCAAGATTCAGGAGCCCATTGCACAATATGCAATGACGGATCCTGCATTAGATTTTGAGATGAATCCGGAAACTGGAGAGATGCTTCTATCGGGTTCAGGCGAGCTACACATCGAAGTGAGTATTGAAAAGCTAGCTCGACAGGGAATCGAAGTCCAACTTGGAAAGCCCATGGTTCTACTAAAGGAACAGATGACCGCAGATGGATCATCGTGCACGGAAGGAGAAGAATCAACAAGTATCTTTACAGTGCGAGCGATTCTCATGGAAGAGGGAATCAATGTCGAGGAGTATGGCACACTCCTTGACTCAGAGCCAATGGGCGGGTGCTATCTCATTGATTCCACTGGGCAAATCAATCCCTACGGCGAAGAGCTGGAATGGATCAGGGAGGCATTCATGACACTAATAAGAAGTGGGCCAGCTAGCGGCGAGAGACTACGACATCTTGCAATCATTTTGGAGAAGGTGCAGTTACGATTTGAGGCTCAAGAGACCTCTTGGAGGGATGTGACCCTCCCGCTGGTTCGAGCCATGAGATGCAGTGTACTATCGGGAAACCCTCAGGCCCTTGAACCATGGGTTCGGCTCGAGATTAGTTCACCCGAAGAGTACGTTGGTGAACTTGCTGCCATATTAGCAAGACGAAAGGGGAGAGTCCATGAAATAAACTCTGATAGAACTCTATACCGGATAGATGCCGAGATTCCAGTACGCGAATCATTTGGCCTTGCAAGGGAGATTAGAACATCTACATCGGGTTGGGCAACATGGGGAGCAAAGGCTGGAGGATATAGAAGAGTCGGAGCGGACGAAGAAGAGGAGCCAGTCTATTAGCTCCGAAGGTAGTATCTACGATTCATTACTTCGCCGAGCATGGAGAGGAGTCTTCTGTCAACCATTGAGATATCATCCATCATCCTCAGGGCACGGGAAATATTCGAAAAGACTGCATTGAGATAGGGCTTAGCCTCGACCATCTCGGACTGTTCTACCATCTGAAGATAAGCATCTGCGATTTTCATTAGGCCCAGCCAGTCATCAGCAAGAATGAACTGATACTGACCTCTGTCGGCGCTTTCAGGGAGTGTTTCGAACCTATCTCTGTCGATCACAGCATCATATTGATTCTCTAGAGCAAGAGCAAATCGAAGTAGAACATTCGAAAGCGACACACATGTTGCTTGAATGAACTCAGCGGATTCTGGAAATGCAGGTTCAACTACACCTGCGGTTCTAAGTGCAAGAGCTGCGCTGTACAAGCCAGTTGCAAGGTTGCTGTAATCTTGATTCTCGAAGAATGACTTCACAGTCTGCGCTAGAGCTGTCTGCCCTCTCCAGTACATGGCTAGAAGAGCATCAATCTCTTCAACTCTGGTCGTGACAGGGTCTTCAATCCTAGCTGAGGGTCCCAAGTTGATTGATTCCTGATTGAGCTTTGCAGTTGACAGAGCCTCCATCAAGATTCCAACCCTTGATAGGTCAGATCTATGTGTAGTAAGGTTACTTGCACGACTTTTCAAAACTGACCAAGACTCGTTTAGAAATGGAAGGACCAAGGAAACTCCCTGCACGAAAATTGAGTCATCCTGAACCGTGGCATCTGCTAGGAGTCTATCAATATCATCCAATAGACGCACAACACGAGAAGGGAGTTTTTCCCCGTGGCGGAAAGCAATCCAGACTACATTATAGGTTGCTATTGCAACCTCAACAAACGCGCGAGGATCTGTAGGAAATAGGGGTACAAATTGAACTAACACTTCGCGTAGCGATCCTTGAGCTTCTTCCGAGTATTCAGGAGACCGCATCATGGATAGTGAAAGGCCTAGCTTGCTACCTAATAGCTCCAACTCAGATACCCGACCCTTCTGATGAAGTTCTTCACGTATCTGAATTGCACGTTGAAAAGCAGCAACTCCTGTGTCCCAAAACTCATCTGATTCTGTACTCAGACAGACCCAGCCCAAGGTGTTCTCAGCCCTTGCCAAGTCTATTGCCATATCATGACCCGATAATTCCAGCTGTTCAAGAATGGTTTTGGCACGTTCTAGATACTCAATGCTCTTCATGGTATTGTCATGGTCTGCAAGAAGCCCATGTGCGAAACCAAGTCCAGCCAGAATTCTGAACAGGTAAATTGATTGATGAAAATCAGGCACTTCGACCCGCTCATAGACTGCAAGCCCCTTTTCCAGGCGGCTTATTGCCTCAGGCACACCCTCTCTCCAGCCATTAGCAAGTATACTTGACCCAATGATGAGATGAGCTAGACCAAGATCAGTTTTTGTACTTGGAAAACGGATTCCTCTCTCTTGATAAAGTCGTGCCGCTCTATCGCTAATCGCGCGCGCATCTTCATGATGAACAGTATCATCGCGCGTTTCGTTAACTCCCAGTTGCAGAACAACAGCAGCAAGTCGCTCTTTGTCTTCCTCCGCCTCAACTGACTTCTCAAGGTCCAGAAGGATATTCCTAGATTCTTGAAACATTCCAAGCTCTGTAAGTACACACGAATAGTTGAACATCGTTTCAAAAAGCAGATCCTGATTGCCCGTTCTTGCGGTAATCTTAGAGAGCCGGTTAAGTAATAGCTCAGCACCAACGAAGAACCCCTCTTTTATCAAGATGCTAGTGAGATAGTGCACTTCATGAATGGCAAGGGCAGTGGAGGCTTCATGTCCGCGTGAATGGATGGCGTCAAGTGTCATTGATACCTCGTCAATTATGAAAGGTAAGAGAGGCCTCAGATTGAGATTCAAAGCGGATGTGACAGATTGAGATAGTTGACCCAAGATATCAAGCAATTGAGGTATTGCTTCGATATCGGGCAGAAGTTCCGTTTCACTTCGACGGAAGCTGTTTGTATATCGAACATCCAAAAGGGCGAGCATCTCTGGAAGGATACGATTTTCTTTGAATGACAGACGGACAGTTAATTCCGTGAGCTTGGCACTGGCCAGACCAGGTCGTCGGAGGATAATCTCCTCAAGAACACGTGCAATCTCAAACAGTAGCTCGTTTTCAGAGGCGTTGCCTATTGCCAGATTCTGAATCGCCGAGAGACCGTCATCAAGAGACAGGGACGCACATAGTACATCTCTCAGTGTCACAATCAGCAATGACTCCACGTTAGGCTCTCCTCTTCCAGACTCATCTCTTCGAGGCGTCTCATCGCTTTAAAGTCTTCACAGAAAGGGCTCATCATTCTAGAACGAAGTCATTCCAGACTCTAGATGTGTCTGTGCCTCGCATTCTTTCCATCCTAACCTTGTGATTGGGCATATCACCCTCTTCATCAATCTTGAAGCGAAGGACTGCATCCGCCATGTAGGAAAATGTTGCATAGGTCTTCTCTTCATGGACACCTTCCTCAAGAATAAACATGATACTATGGGAACTCTGTGTGACTCGCCCGCTGAGCCTTTGTACTGCTCTAGGCATCGTAAGGGGATTAGAGTGAAGAATGAGAGTCGATAGACTATCAACGACAACACGAGCAACAACAAGTCTATCTAAGACGTCAGTTAGCACAATTCCTAGCTCATTGATGTCGTCAACTTTAGCGAGAGAGTGAACGGTGCTGGACTGAGGAGCGCCCATACGTTCAGAATAGCCATCGATAAACACAAACTGACCAGAATGCTCAAACTCATCAATTGACCATCCATGGCGGCTCATATCATTCCTAATGACTCTTGGAGAAACGTCAGTTGTCACAAAGACAGCTGGGAATCCAAGCCTGAGGCCATCGTAGAGAAAGGCTTCAGCATAGGTCGTCTTCCCAGACCCTAAAGGACCAAGAAGAATGTACGAAACTTGAGTGAGCTGGCCAAATTTGACCAGGTCCCCGATCATGGGCCGTGCAGTGGCTGGCGGGGGTTCAGTGCTTTTCGACTTCGTTTCTTCTCCCAAGAGTCACGCCTCAAGTTTTGCAAATTTTATACTCCAGTACTGATTTCCGCTGGCCATACTCTGATGCCTTCATCCGTTATCCTCATCGAGTGGATTCGTGAGCTGTGTTTTGATCCTCTGAGTTTCAATATCTCTATCGATCGTGACCTTGATGTGTCGCTGATCATATTATTGTAGAGTACAATAACACCGCTGGCTAAGAATGCCTCGATGTCAAACACACCCAGGCCACCATCATGTTGTGCTGGAATCTCACTTGTAAGGATTAGGGTTGTATCTGCACGTGTTATATTGGCGGCAAGCTTGAAGAACTCTTCGCGGAGGATGTCACGGCTTCGAAACTTATAGGCTAAAATCGTAAGCGTATCAATCACTACTCTTTTGGCATTAAGCTTCTTCACATGATTGAGGATTATTGCCTCCAAGCCTGAGAGGTCAAAGCTTGGATACTCACCTATCTTCATCGGAGTGACCTCCTTGGTCGGAGACAGGTCTACGATAGCCAGCTTCTTCTTCTTGACCAATGCATCGAGATCCATTCCAAATCGCATCATGTTTCTCTTGATTGAATCAGGAGATTCTTCCAGGGTCACAAGAACTCCTGGCTCATCATACTGGGTCGCACCATTATACAGGAACTGGTTTGCCATAATGCTCTTTCCCGTACCTGCTTGACCTGCGATGAGGATTGTATCACCTTTTGGGAAACCCCCCTCAATTAGCTCATCTAATCCTTGAATCCCAGTCTTTACTCTCTCTATAATGAAATCGCTCACTTTGATTCACCTCTCTTGGAAGTCACTTTCGCTCCCAGAATCATCTTCATTATCATATCAGGCTCTGGAATTCCCGTCACTGAAACACCACCAATCATTGTAGTTGGTAGTGCGAATATTCCAAATTCCTCTGCAGCTTCAGGATTCTCACTCACATTAATGACCTTAAGAGTGAAGAGCCCTCCTCCGAAATCGGTCAGGGTTTCTCTCAGAACCTCTTCAGCCCTAGGGCAGAATGCACATGTATCGGACTTGAATAGGACTACCTCAACAGCATCGTCATCTTCTTCGTCCTCCCCATTCAGGGAGCCCTTTGATTCTGCATTCTCAGCCAAATAATGGCACTCCTACGCCTAGAGATATCAGGGTGAAGCAGCAGAAGTAACTTAACAGTTTTGACGACCTAGTCAAATGCCTAGAGCAAACAATTATCGATACTTCAGTATCTTACGAATCTTGGTTGCAGCCTTACCTACAGCTCTTGAGTGATAGCGCACATTCCTAGGCATTATTGTCCCAAGTATCAATGCCTGAGTTCCTTGAGATGAGATCCTTCTAAACACCGCTTTACCTTCTGAACATCGAACGGATATATCCTTGGTTTCTCCAAGGGAGAGCTCATTTCTCACCCGTTCTACTGTGTCTGCAATATGACCAGCCATTGCAGCCACCACATCGATATTAGTTGTCGGTGACACTGCATAAGCCATGACCAATCCGTCATCTCTAGCAAGGACTGATGTTGTAAATCCACCCTCACTATTCATTTCCTCTAACGTTTCAGTCAACGCTCGATAATCCGGACGCTCCGAGGTCATAACATCATCCCTTGGATGGAAACGATTTGCGCATTTCCCTATTAAACGTGCTGGGCATACCATATCGCTAGTGTCTTTTCTGTGAAACTAGTCACTGCCAGCAATGGATACCTATTGGAGATTGTGGCCGCATTACAATTAAAAGTAGGACTTAGCAGTGCTCAAGGGCTAGGAGACCAATGAATGACGAGAGAGTATCGCCTGAAAATCGTCATGCTAGGTGATGGTGCAGTGGGGAAGACGGCACTGACAATTAGATTCACGGGAGGGGGATTTGAGGCGGACTATAAGAGGACCATTGGCGCCGATTTTGCTCTCAAGGAGATAGAGATGAAAGATCTGGATACCAATGTGACCTGCATCGTGTGGGATCTGGCCGGGCAGCCACGTTTCGAATCAGTCCGTCAGGGTTTCTATCGAGGAGCTCGCGGAGGGCTTCTAGTATATGATGTGACCCGCCGTCGCACGTTTCTCAATGTTGACAATTGGAAGAATGAGTGCTTCGCCAATCTTGGAAATCCAATTCCGCTCATAGTTGTGGCTAACAAGGTAGACCTTGATGGCAGCCGAGTAGTGTCCGGAGAGGAAGGAGAGGAGTACGCTAAGAAGCACAGCTACCTGTATGTTGAGTCAAGTGCACTCACGGGGCAGAATGTAGAGGAAGCATACGCTACTCTTTGCAGGAAAATTCTTGCTGAGGGATTAGCAGGAGCGAAAGACAAGAAAGCCTGACATTGCTATGTACGTCTAGGTGTTCCTTTCAAAAGGCCCAGCGCTCGTTTGCATTGCCATAGGATATAGAACACGCGTTTATCCCTGAGGACCTCACCTTCATATCGACCTGAGAGATCATTGAGCTTCTGGACAAGCTCAGCCTGACGGCTCCTTTCCGTATCATCTTCAATCTCAGATAGCAGGCTCCTGAAGGGGGCGAGCATAGCTTCCATCTCTTTAACCTCCCATCGGGTAATGGCACCAGAGCCATCCGCGGTAAGAAACGCAGCTGCATCAGGATACCATTCGATTCCATCAATCTCAGTGACTGTTCTGCCCTCACCCTCTATTGTGTATGAATTGGTAGTCCAAACAAAGAGTTCCTTTTCACTCGACCCAGATGCCATATACTTCCCATCCCAGCTGAAGGATAATGCTCGAACCTCACCTTCATGCCCAAGCAGTGTCTGTTCTGGTTTGAATGAGTCGCCTTCCGTCTTCCAGATGATGATACTGTGGTCCGAGGATCCGGAAGCCATTCCTCGTCCATCTCGTGTGAATTTCACAACTTGGACGGCTGTCCGATGGTCCTTAAGACGGCTTAACAGCTGTCCGCTATCAGCATCCCAAACGGCTATTGTGCCATCCACTTCGCCCGAAATTATCCGCGTCCCATCAGGAGACCAGTCACATGTCACAACGTAGAGAGAATGTCCCTTGAGAAGGCTGATTTCAGTGCGACTTGATACATCCCAAATACGCAGAGTTGTGTCACCACTCCCTGAAACAAGACGCTTACCGTCAGGAGAGAATGCAAGAGTCAAAACGGGATAGCTATGACCCTCTAATTTCGCAAGTAATTCTCCAGTTCTGATGTCCCAAAGCTTGACAATTCTATCTACGCCACCAGTAGCAACTATATCACCCTGGGGACTGAATGCGATAGATGTGCACAGAAACTCATCCTGCATGCGTTGCATCTCTTCACAGCTTTGCGCATCGTAGAGTCGAATACTTCGGTCTTGCATGGCTGCAGCGAGCATCCTTCCAGCGTTATTCATCGCGAATCGTCGTGTGATTTCCGAGCCTTGTTCAGCCTCAGATTTCATTATCCTTGGTTGAAGGAAAAGGGAAAGCTCTCTCTGCTCCATGTAATCCACCTTTCAAGCCAGTTGTGCTCCGCCGACCTGAGGAGGTGCTAAAAATGTTATGAAAAGCCCACTCAACTGAATCATCACAATAAGTATTAAGACAAGCGCTGTCGAGCACGAAGGACGAGGCCTAGAATGTCAGACAAGAATGACAAGTCATCGACTCAACAATCTGATAGTGTTCGCGTGCGTGGTTTGAAGAGAGCTGTGGGCCGGCTATTCAAACCGAGAGAGGACAAACTAAAGAAGGCACTATCAACGCTTTCATCGATTCAGGCTTGTAGGGATGCAGCCATTACTGGTGAGGAAGAATTCAGGCTTCTTGCAGTTTGCAGACTGGGAGACTATGGCTCGAAGTCATTCGATACTCTGGACATAACTCTGAATGATGAGAACGAAGTCATTCGAGCGATGACTGCAGGAGTACTTGCTTCAATAGAGGACAATAGAGCGATACCCATCCTTGAAGCCCACGCATCTGACGATGATGAGATAGTGAGAGAGGCAATCAGCTTTGCATTGGAATGGCTAGAAAATCGTGGTCATGAAGTTGAAGATGAACTCTTGATTCCTGAAGAGGCATCTGAGGAAGAGCAGATTGTCGAGTCTACACCAATTCGAACAAGTGATGATGTTCTCGTTACTAATGGGTACCAAGTATCCAACTCTAAATTGCTATTCAGAAGCACAATAGCCAACAAATCCACTGAAGCAATTTCGAACGTTACTGTCAGAATTATGTCATTCCCCGCAGACAGCCTCTTGGCTCCGTATGCGGATACGCAGATGATTCCTTCAATTGAATCAGGCAAATCCGACTCAGTTGAGTTTGAATTCTTCGTTAGCTCGGAGGCAATTGAAGGTGAGATAGTATCATCAGTAATCTTCGTGAATGGTAGTGACGAAAAGATTGCTGCAAAATCAGGCATTTGCTTCATCAGGTCAATATATTCGCAGATTGAGCCATTTGAGATGGCTGCGGATGAGTTTCAAGCAATGAAGAAAGGGAAGAACACATGGAATCGAGAACATGTCATTGAGGTCGAGGCGAAAACGCTCTACAAACTAGTGAAGAAATTAGCCAAACGATATAATCTCCACTCCTTCAGAGCAGAATCGACAACAAAAGAGGGAATGCTAATGGGAGTTGTTGCTGGTGCGGGGAGAGGGAAGTTCAGCAACACACGTTTGGCTGTTACAATAACACTCGTTGGGAAGGTCGGTGAAGGAATCTCAAAGGTCAGAATTGATGTGATGTCAGATGACCCGGAATTGATACAGATAGCTGCTAGCGAATTCTTTGAACGACTGCAGATTGAGATACAGATTATTGAATGACAGCCCTCATTGACCTAGAAGTTTCAACAGGGTCACTTCACTGAGAAGACCTAGCTTCTCAGCAATGCCCTCGACAGCAAGAAATGCAGGAGAATTGTCTGGGAGGTCGAATACTGGCTTTCCCATATAATTCAGTTCTGCGACTTTGTCATCATTTGGAATCATGCCTGCAAGAAA
>JBHLQS010000056.1:0-15856 GCA_048883405.1 Candidatus Thorarchaeota archaeon | reverse complement strand
CTAGAAGACATCTCAAAGCCAAAGTGCTACAGGATCCTGGAGGAGCTTCGCAATGATCCGGAAATAAAGATACCAGTTTGGCACGACGATGCACAAGGAACTGCCACGGTTGTTCTAGCAGGCGTCTTTGGGGGCTTGAATGTTGTCAAGAAGGAGATAGATAATGTAAGAGTAGCGTTCATGGGAGTTGGTGCGGCTAACACCAGGACTGCCTACCTCCTTCTCTCAGCTGGTGTCGACCCCAAGAATGTCATCATGGTCGATAGTAAGGGTGCCATCTATTCGGACCGCGAGGACATAGTCAAGCAGAAAGACTATGATACCTTCAAGTATGATCTTGCGCAGAAGACAAATCCAGAAAGACATACCGGGGACCTTGGCGATGTCATCGAAGGAATGGATGTATTGATCACAGCCTCCACACCCACTCCCGGTTCTGTGAAGAAGGAGTGGGTATCAAAGATGGCATCAGATGCCATTGTCTATGCATGTGCAAACCCACTTCCTGAGATTTGGCCATGGGATGCGAAGGAGGCAGGAGCGAAGATTGTTGGAACTGGCCGAAGCGACTTCGACAATCAGATCAACAACTCCCTTGGATTCCCAGGCATATTCCGAGGCACGCTTGATGTGATGGCTACAACCATCACTGACGAAATGTGTATTGCTGCAGCTAAGGCATTGGCTGACCTCGGAGCAAAGGAGGCGAGTGAGAGGAAGGTCATCCCGACCATGGACCAATGGGAGTTATATCCACTCGAGGCGACAGCCGTCGGGATGAAAGCGATAGAACAGGGTATCGCGAGGAAGGAGTGGGAGGAAAAGGAGCTCTACGAGCATGCGGAGAATATCATACGAACTGCGCGTGCGGCATCTGAGATGCTCTATCGAGAAGGCTACATACCAAAGGCACCTGCAACTTAGAAATTAACGCGGCGGCCATTCCGCCGCAATCCCTCTCTTTTTCTAGTCAAAAAAAGCAGATATCAGCAAGACTAAAACCTCGTCAAACGGCGATGCCTTAGCTCTCATTCGGAGATCAAACAATGTCGAAGTCATATGACAAGTGTGTAAGGTGCGGCTCTTGCGTGAAGTTCTGCCCATTATTTGACGCGGTTGGAGAAGAGCAGTATTCACCTAGAGGGAGAATATACTTATTGCAAATCATGGACCAAATAGAGGATGATCCAGAGCTAGCCAAGGAGTTCAGACAATTACTCTTCCAGTGTACTCTCTGCGGAAGATGCTCGGAAGTGTGTTCGTCTGACGTAGATCTTCTCAAGGTCTGGCATGAGCAACGTGCCAAAGCTATTGAAACGGCACCCGAAGAGTTCGAGTACTTGAACGCACTTAGAGATTCCTTGGCTAACGTAGCTAACATCTACGGACTTGACCCAGAGGACAGAGTTGTCTATTGGCTTGATGAGCTCGAAGATGACATTCCGGGTCTCGAGGACCGAGTATATGAAAAGGGAAAGACCGCGAACACGATGGTGTTTCTAGGTTGCCTCATGTCATTTCGTGGAAGTCAGATGGACGTTCTGAGGTCGCTGTTCACAATGCTGGAGGATTTAGGAGAAGACTACCTCGTAATGGGAGCTGAAGAGAATTGCTGCGGACATCCCCTCTATTTGATGGGCGATGAGAAAGGAGCGGAAGACCTTCGCAAACACAACAAGTCTGTTATTCAGGATGCCAAAGCAAAGAGAGTTGTGACATGCTGCCCAGGATGCCTAATCCAGTTGAGGGAGCATCACAATCTTGAGAATGTAGAAGCGCTGCATCACACACAGTTCTTTGACCAGAAGATGGAGATCACACCGAAGTATAAGCAGACTGAGGGCTTGGCATATCATGATCCATGTGAGCTTCATAGGATTCTTGGCATCAAGACAGAGCCAAGGTCACTTCTAAAGAAGCTCGGCGTGGAATATCGGGAGATGGAGGCCAGTTGCTGCGGCGGTGGGGGACTCCTCCGGATGACAGACCCTAATTTGAGTGATATTATCATGCAAGCAAGAGCGGCAAAGGAGAAACTCAAGGGCACCGTTGTTGTTACTGCGTGCCCATCCTGTCGTGAACAGTTGCTTGCTAGTAACAACAGAACCAAGGATATTGTGGAACTCCTGGCAGATGCCAGCAAAGGAGGCGACGAATGACATGAAGCTGAGAGACATTGCCATCGGTGCCAACGCCTCTATGTACTATAGATTGAACTTCAAGAAGATAAGGGGAGTCTACTATCCCAAGACAGAAGCTGATGTGCTGGCTGCAATTGCATTTGCTCGAGAAAACGGGTATGAAGTCACACCCAAAGGTGGCGGGTCAGGCCTCAGCGGAGCCTGTACTGGCGGAGATACTGACCGCATCATGATGAGCAGTCTGCAGATGACTGAGATGTTTGCTATTTCGAAAGACATGGGATTTATTGATGTCCAGCCAGGTTTGACTCCCGATGAGATTAATGCAGTTCTTGAGCCTATGGGAATGAAGCTGTTTGTGGCACCAAGCAGCAGGGATATTGCCACTGTGGGAGGAATTCTCTCGACTGATGGCGGCGGTAATGATACTTGGGTCAATGGAACAATGCGAGATAACACCATCAAGGTGAAGATGGTCACATACGACGGGCGACGACTCACAGTGAGTCATAAAGGGGTCAAATCAGATGATCCTGACCTTGAACAGGAACTCAACAAGAAAGGGATGACCATTCATGATGTCGCTAGCTCTCACGGCACGCTTGGATTCATCACTGAATTAAAGCTAGCAATCCGACCGTTGGTCAGTGAACCCCTAGTTGGTTCATTGACTGAGTTTCCTGACTACGACGCTTTAGGTCAAGCAGTTGACAGAATGATAAAGCGCAGAAGTCCGATTCGCTATGGAGAAACCATTGTGATGGCCCATCCGGATGTCCGAGAGGGGTTCAATCCGCCGTTGCTCATCCTTCAGTATCCAGAGGACTATGAGTCTGAGATGAAGGATTTCGTTGATATCAAACGACTGGACAGAGATGAGTTTGAACGGATGAGGGACATCAGGATCAAACTGCCCAAGCGAAATCCAAAGGAAGGAATTCAAATGGCGTTGTTTGAGGGCTATGGCTTTCATGAGGGTAGTCTGAGGAATATGCAGCACATTTTGGATGAGATTGATGCCCTCCTCAAGAGCAAAAATCTTGTGCCATTTGCAAAGTATGGACACGCCCCCAGCAAGTGGTACCTAGGCGACAACACCGCAGCATACGGCATCATCATGCATTCCAGAGAGATTCGGCCAGAAGGCAAGACAGGAAATCAGCTATTGAGGACCATTCTTGACATAGTCGAGAAATGCGACTCTCTTGGCGTGACGCCTAAGCCTGAGCATAAGTGGCCTTTTGATGACAAAACTAAGTCCACTCGTTTAAGCGAGCTTCGAGAGACCATTGGAGCAGGATTCAACAGTTTCATCCTTGATGAGGCCTGTGACGATGTACTAAGTTCCATGGTGTAGCTAGAGAGATACGAGATTACTTTCGGCGATGTCTCTTAGGGGGTTTATATACCTCCATCAAGACGAATCCATGATAGGAATGGTCCGTCAGAATCGAAGCCCAAAGGGCTTGTTTGATCCTTACCATGTCCCTGAGAGACTCCTTCATCGAGACAGAGAACTTGACGCGATTAGGGGGATATACCGCGACAGCTATGAAGAGGACTATGGTGTCAATTGCCTTGTCCATGGAATAACAGGTGTCGGCATGACGGTTTTCAGCCGATACTTCCTGACCAAACTTACGCCACACCACTTTGACGCATACACTGTCTATGTTGATGCACGCAGGAAGGACGCTCTTGAGATTGTTGCAGAGCTGAACGACAAGATACACCGAGAGACCAATTCTCCCATCACCGTGGCGTTCGATCTTGACGTGCTATGGATGCAGTTCAAGAGAATGGCAGCTTCTGCGGCAAAGAAGACCGTCTTCGTCATCGATGGAATCGATGAAACAAATGAGGGGATCTATTCGAAGCTCGCACATCTGTCAAAGGAGATCAGGGCTAGCACAATAGGAGTTCTGAACAGTCACGATTACCGGTTGCTCACAAAGGGCCCAGCAACCAAGATTGCATATGACTTTGAGATCCCCCTTGACACCTACACTCAGTCACAGCTCTATGAGATTGTCAGGCAAAGAGTTGAGGACACCTTTCCGCTTGGCCTCACCGAAGAGGTTGTTAGATACATCACTGATTGCGTCATTGAATTCGATGCTGGTAAGCCAAGGACTTCTGTTGAAGCCCTCAAGGCATTGTGGCCCATGGCATCAAGTGGTCAGGAGATAACATCAGACGCAGTTCGGGCAGCCACCTCGAACATCACCACTGCAGCACAGGACTTGGACTACATGGACACAATCGATGCTATCAGCATGAATGATTTCATGACGCTCTTGGTTCTAGAGAGTCTTTCTCAACATCTGATGACATACAAGACTGAGACCTACATTGACAGAAGGACACTCAATGAACTTGTATTGATCAAATGCGAAGAATTAGGGGTGCGGTTCATTCCTGAGGACATCGAGAAAAGTCTTCAGACACTAATATTCCAGAGCATAGTCTTTGAGTCGGGGTACTCAAGAAATCTTCTGTATCTAATTGCGCCTCCAGAGATACTCTATGATGCCTCACTGAGCCTACGTAGAGAGTTAGCAAGAAGAAAATGAAGTGATTGTGGGCCGGGAAATCCGGCGCCACAGTTTCTTTGTATTTATTGCGCCTTCTTCTCGGCATAGTCTTTCTTGACCCATTCCTCGAGACCAGCTCCTCCCTGAAGAGTGCCAATCTCACCATCGAGGTCTGCTGGATCAATCACTGCCACCCAACCTGTGCCGTATGGGTCGTCGTTGAGCAGTCCCGGATTGTCTTTCAGAGCATCATTGACCTCTGCTATGGTCCCAGTCACTGGGGACTTGACAGGCCCGGTCCATTTCCCTGACTCGAGAGTGCCAATGCTGCGGCCAGCCTTGATGTCTTTGCCAGCAGGCCGTAGGCGTACGAATTTAATCTTCCCGGCCAGGTCCATGCCGAAAGTGGTGAATCCAAGGCGGACCTTTCCGCCCTCCTTTTTCAACCAGATTTGGTCTTCCGTGTAGAACAGATCGTCAGGCCACTCAAAACCTTCGTATGTAACCAATAGTAGTCACCGCTGCAGGATGTTCCTTGCCCTCTTTTGAGTCTATTGCTTCGTTCAGAGAGATACATACTTACTTCTCGCCATTGATTGCACGCCTGAACTTATCGGCTTCTTCCGCCTCGATTTCAACAAAGACAGAGCCGGAGTAGCCGCACTCCTCATTTGAACAGTAGTAGGTCTTTGGAACCAGCCATCCACTAACAGACGTCTTCGCCTCTCGTATCTGGGAATTCCCGCAACGAGGGCATACTCTGATTTTCTGCGTCTTGTCCATGATTCCTCCCGGCTTGAGGGCATACGTATGGGGGTATGACATTTAAACTGAGCGGCAACTGCACCCGCGGTTCTTGCGGGGTGGATAAAAACGCTAGAACGGAGGACGAGTGTGAGATGAAGGGCGCGGAATCCAAGATAAGACCAGGATTTTTCACTGCGGACATGGTGGAGAGACGGAGAATGAGTAGTGGCTACGTTTCAATCGATAGATTACTCGGGGGCGGTATTGAGATGGGGCTCACACACCTCTTCTACGGTACACGTAGCCTTCATGACGACCTACTCCGTTTTGCTGTTCAGGCTCAACTCCCTAATCACAAAGGTGGGACAGACAGCCCAACGATAATCATCGATAGTGCCAATATGATCAAGATTGAGAGGATTCGTGACCACGCGTTTGAACTCGGACTTGAACCAGAGGACGCAATGGACAGGATCTATATCTCTCGGGCATTCAATGCATCACAGACATACGACCTCGTGATGAACCAGCTTGAGTCATTCTTCGATAGAGTTCGTGCGCGGCTTCTCATCGTGACTGGACTTCCTGATCTGTATATCTCAGAGGGCCTGACCGGAGAGGGACTCCAGCAAATCACACACATGGCGACCAAGCTGATGACATTCACCCTGAAGAGAGGAATAGCCACTGTGATCTCAGCACCATCATCACCTAGGAACGCTAGGACTCCTGCAGGAGGCAAAGCACTGGCCAGCTGCGCACAAGTGCATGTGCATGTGGAGGAGTCCAAGATGTATATCAAATACACCCTATCGAAGCACCCGCAGTATCCAGTCAGACGCGCCTCCAGGACGAAACCCGTTGCATCAGGCACCACTCTTCCACTCTCCCACTTCCTCAACACAGAGGAAAACGGGAAAGAGGAATGACAGCTACTTGTTGTTTCTATCTACGCTCTCAATCAGCTCGTCCACCAATTCTCGTGGCAGGTCCTTGACCTGCTCAATGATTGTATCTATCTCGTGAGCAGGAACACCACGACGGACAAGCTCCAGCTTGATGTCCTCGATCTCAAACATGCTCAATCGATCATCCATAATGACTTCAATCATCTCTTCGGCTTCCTCTGATTTACCGACGATAGGCTCTTCCACCTCTTCAGCCACTTCTGGCTCTACATCCAAGATCTGTGGTGCGGGAATTTCTTCCTCGACTCCTTCAAGTTGACGAGCAGCCTGAGCAGCAATCTGCTCAAGAATCTCTTCAACTGTCTTTCCTTCTCTCCGAGCTGCTCTTACTGCCTCCTGTTCAATGACCTCTCGGACAAATACAGCCTGTTCACTGATTTTCATCTTTGAGATATCAGCCTTGAACTCATCAAGCTCATCAGCATCAAGATTCGTCAAAATAGCTAGTTGGATGAGAAGGTCGCCCATTTCTGGAATCTCGATAGGAACCGACTCCTCAGGCATCTGAGATGCTACTCGAGTCAATTTCAATTCACTAAAGGTGCTATTGAAGAGCTCTGCTATCAATTCTGTACGGCTCTTCACATCCGCTATTGGTTCAGGTATCTTGCCCTTCCTGAGCTTCTTAATCTGGCCATTGATTTGCCTAAGTTTCTTTGGCACACTCCAAACCCTAACGTAGGCGCCCAGCAAAATGAATAGCAGCAAACTCAGCGGGAGCCCATAGATGAGCACCGTTTGAAACATTCGATCGGTTTCGCTCGGCAAGACAGACAGCAGTACATTGAAAGTCATAGGAGCATAACCTGGGATTTCGACACTAATTGTGACGAAGCCAGAGCCTGCATTCAGAAATCCGCCAGTGCTGAGAGTGATACGATAGTGTCCATTGCCAATTTCCTCCCAATTCAATCCTACCACACCTTGCAAGCCGCCCTCACCTGTCAGCACAATATCTTGTCCTGCAAGTCCAACATTATGCCAAGTGTCACTGAGGAATATCTCGAAGTCTACCGTATCGCCATTGATTATCGCATCAGGTACATCGTCAATGACAACCAGCTCGGTTGGAATATCGATGATCACGATTCTGACCAGTATCTCGGCTATCCTACGATTTGGCAAATCCATCTCGATGTAGAATCTGTAGGGCTCATCTGTAACAATGGCTGCGATAGCTGGGTCTGACGTGTCAAACGACATTCGGTAAAGCCCAAATCCTAAATCAATCAATGAAACATTCAATGGGTTGTCAATTGTGGGGCCTCTGAGGAAGCTATTCGCTGTGGCAAAGGCTCCAGATAAACCTCCAACATATCCTTCAGAATCATCAGTATCATTGTACCATAGATCAATAGTCATCGAATCTCCAAGAGGAATCTGAAGGTCTGTCGTCGTAGGCAAGGTCCCTCCATATGCTGGCGTGTAAACAACTGAGGCCATATAGATGGATGTGGGCACCTCTGAAACTCTGACCAATACAGATGCAGGTCCCTCCTGGTAGTTCTCTTTACTAAGTACAATGCTGAGAGTATAGAATCCGGGAGAGACTTGTGAGGTGTTAAGGAATACAAAATACCGACCATTTGGCCCTGCAGTAGCGTTCCCACTAACTACATCCCATGTGAACGGCGCGTTGGCGTCCGTTACATTGCCGAATGAACCTGCAGAGTAGATGAACTCAATGTTTCCACTCCATCCCCAATAAACATCGAGATTCCCAGGGCGGATAACTGTTGTTGGAATCCTCGTTACAGTCAGTGTAAGCTGTATAGCTGCGTCTGCATAGTCTGATGCATTATCCCAAGATCTTGCTCTGATAGTTATTGGCCAAATGCCATATCCAATAGTTGTGGTATCGACAACAGTTGAATAATAGCCTGTTCGCGGATTGGCTAGGGTACCAGTTAGACCTGTGCCAACGATATACCAGGTAACAGTTGAGTTGTAGAATACAGCGTCACCAAAGTCAGGCAGTACGAGCATGACTGAGAAATTGACACTTTGTGTGTAAACACGTGACATATCCTCCGCTGTGGTTCCTGTGAATCTAAGTTCGGTGGCAGATTGGGTCAATGTGACTCTGAATAAGTATGTCGCGGGATCGTAGAAGTCAAAGGTCGCAATTATCCGGACATTATAAGTCCCTATGTCAAGAATAGTTGGACCATCTGCTGGTATGAAAAGCTCGTAGTAACCTGCCGTCCCATTGTATACAAGGGGGTAGTCAACTCCTTCGAAATTCGCCAATACAGAAAGCACGTTCGCGTCAACAATGGGTGCATGTGCGACATAGTCATCTCGGAGATAGATGGTTATTTCTATAGCACTCCCTCTCTTCATATCCTGCTGCCCAGATGCCGGGGAAATTGGAGTCATCTCTGATGGTAGTGCCTTTACGATAATTGTAACATATGTTATGGCGGTTTCATAATTAGATAGACTCGCGGTGATGGTCACAACATGAGTTCCAGTAGTGGCATTTTCTGTAGAGATAAAGGCATTATAGGTACCAGGAGTGGCAATGGATTCATCGAAGAAACCATTTGCGATTCCCGAGTCATATCTCACCGTTGCTCCAGATATAGTAACTAGATTGAACAGGTCATCGAAGGAAACATCGACGAACGCCTGGTCTTGCCAAAAGACTTCAACGATTCCAGTGGCCGGACTAAGCAATGTCAGTTCGGTATCTATCTCTCTAACGATTCCGGTCAGCTCTATTGTCGCAAGGTTGGTATAGAAGGGGGCTGTGCCAGGATTCCATGCAATATCCAAATCAAACTTGTAAGGACCAGGACTACCTAATGCTAGAGTATCGACATCTATCGTATATACTCCGCCCACATCATTGACCCAATAATCCGCATCTAGAATCAGAGAAACGGTCTGACCGTCAAAGGAGATAATAGCACCTGCTACTAGCCATCCATGATCCAGATCCTGGAGACGGAAGGTTATGCTCAGAAGTTCTCCGAGGTCAGCATCGCCGATGGGGTCAGCTGAGAATGTCATTTTCCTTCCAACAAGAGTGACTCTGACCAATGTTGAATCATCAAGATAATATGGTGCAGCAGCATCATTCCAGTCTACGAAAATTGTTAGATTATAGCCGCTGACCAAAGTCGGACTCAGGACAGAGGAGTTGACTTCCAGCTGGAAATTGGGTCCGATAGAGGTCAGAATGAAGTCTCCTGAAGCTAGCAGCACACCATCTGCCCAGACTTCAATGTCTGAGGCCGTAATGCTGGTGATCTCTGAAGTTCTTCCAAGGTCAAAGTATGCAAAGGTCAATGTCACATTATCCCAATATTGGGTCTGTGACGGAGGAACCAAGATCTGCACGTCTGTGTCTCGCTCGGTTGTTACTATTGATACACTGACATCAGCATCGTCATGATATGGTCTGTTCGAAGGATTCCAATTGGCAAAGACATCTAGCACCGTTGTACCTAGACCATCTAGAGCTGTCGTGTTAACGGATATCAAGTAGATTCCATCACCGAGGTTGGACACTGAATAGTTCGTACCTTGCGTCAGTTGGATCACACCCTTGTATACTAGGATACTATCTGCAATGATACCAACTGACCCTGCAGCATCAAGGTCCCTGTAGAAGACTGTGAAGTTTGCATAGTCCAGATATGGGGTTGATTCAGGAGTGTCTTGAAGCACAAGCTTTGAGGATCTGGATCTCAATTCAAACAGGATGTATGCAGTATCGGCACCATAGAATGGAGCTACATCCGAATAGGTCATTCTGACTTCCAATGCATATGGAGTATCAATGGCCAGCGTGGGATGATTATATGTTTCCACAGTGAAGTCATATTGCTCAAGGACTGTATTCCAAGATATCGAGTAAAACCATGTAGATGAATTCAGAATCTCGAATGTCACAAGCCCAGAGCTATTACCGATGACACCTAGGGTCAATAGGTCTTGATAGTTTAGTACAACCTGTAGGGTGGAGTTGTAAGGTAACCTGTCAGTGGGTTTTGCAGATAGAAGTGTCACGCGTTGCCTGATGTTGAACACCCGAGATGCACTCACATCCGATATGAAGAAGTCTGCTGATGTGAGCTCAACAACCAGGTCGTAGAATCCAGGATCACTATAATAGGTCGAATTAAGTGTGATTTCATACTGACCATTTCCAAGTGAAGCCCAGGAATAGAACGTAGGATAAGGAATAGGAATTGTATCGTCATATAGTAGGAAAGTGTCAACAGATATCCCTGAAGCAATATTCGTTACATCCGTCCATGTCACAGTGAAAGTGACATTGTCTTGGTATGGGGTTGGAGCTGGAGCCTGGTAATCTAGAACCGTCAGGCGTGCTAAGAGAACAACTGAAATTGTGTGACCTGTTCGGTTTGTGTAGAATGGCGCGCCAGTCCAAGTGATATCTAATGTGAAAGACCTTGATCCCAGAGGAGGTCCAAGCAGACTTGTATCAAAGGTCACATTGAATTCTTGCGTTCCCGACAAGTAGTTGACACTGTAGCCTGGGAGGTTTAGCGTTATGTCCAATGCCGGATCATCAGCAATGGGCACGTTGCTTTCTCCAGTCACATCATCAAAAGTGAAAATGAACCAGGCCATTTCACCATAGTATGTTGGTGATGGAGGTGTGACTGACACGAGCGTGTCACGCGGCAGCACTCGCACAGAAATCACATCAAAGCGGTTGGTATAGAATGGAGCAACACCCTCAGTCCAATTGATGTAAACATTCATGTAATAGAGCCCGGTTGCAGAGAAGATGGTGGTATTGAAGTCAATCGAATAATTGCCGCTGCCTATCTCTTGAATATTCACTTGCCCCAGGTCTATTGAAATTTCCTGAAATGACACTGAAATATGGACATTGAAGGTGTCATTTGTGATACCGATGTTACCTTGGTCGCTGTAGAAGAAGATGTAGCTCATTACGCCGAGGAAGGCAGTTGGCTCTGAGGCGACCATAAGAGTAAGGCGGGAGTCTTCGCCAATTACATTTGCAGTGACTTCAAGCCACTTTGTCTGATACTTCTGAATTGCACCAGACCAGCTGAAGGTTATGTTAAAGGTCTGGAGTCCTTGCCCGAATTGGTTTGCTGCGATTTGAACAGTGTAGTACCCGCCACTGTCATCTATGGTGACAAATCCAACAGAGCCCGATTCATTCACCACTGTGATTGCAAGACTCCCAAGTGGTTCAATACCAGCAGCATTGTCGATGTCGCCATAGTACAATGAAACATTGATGATTCCATTGAAAGTCGTCGGATCGACTGCGCTTACGAGTCGAAAGTCAGTGTTGTGAGGACGAATAGTCACTGAAATAGTAAAAGCGCCGTCCTGATAATTTGGTCTTGAGAAGGTGAAAGTGACAACCAGGTTCTGCTCCAGATTGTCCGTGTCGATCGTGTTGAATGTTATTTCATATAGCCCCGGTCCCGATAGATAGACGACATCAAAGTTGCTCCAGCTAGAAACAATCGTGACATCGAATGTTTCGTTTGATACTGGAACATCATTGTCAATATCATGATAGTCTACAGTAAATACAGGATCATTTCCCAAAGGAATGTCAAGAGCACCTACGCTGGGCAATGCATAAGTGAAGGCATTTCGAATGACCAAAGTGAAGGTAAGGGTCTTATTCTGGTAATTCGCTTCGTCAGCCCACAGAGTGAATTGATGGGAACCCTGCGCATATCCTGTGACATCAATCCAAATTGTGTATACACCAGCAGCATATGCCTGACCATATGTGGGAATATCACCACCAATTGTGGCTCCTGTGATAGGGGTACCACTGTCAGCATCTTCATAGGTGAGTGAAATCTGGACATCGGTTCCAAAGGGTGTTGTGACTTGAGGATAGCTTGGTGATGACAACGCTGCCAGACCGGGCTCATATCTAAATGTGATCACAAGAGTCGTGCTGGCATAATTGGCACTGGATGGATCAAGATAGACCGTGATGGTATGATAGCCGTCACTGAAACTCGCAGCTGAGATTGTGAGATTGTATCTTCCAATCGCTTGGTCGGTTGTGTCAATAGTGATAGTGTATCCTGGTACTGAGAACTCGCCTTGATTTAGACCTTGCACTGGACTTCCATAGCTTGGTCCTGGTTCACTGACATCGACTCTCAATGTCACGAGGAAGTCCTGACCAGTCGAAAACCTCAGAGTACTCGGTTCATGATACATGTAGATAGTAAGGCTCGTCATCACTACATCAAAATCGTACGAAGCAGGCGCAGAATATTCTGAGCTTGACATAGCCACAGTTAGCGTGACTGCAGTGCTACCAACCGCCCAGCTGCTTGTATCCAACGTAATGCCATAGGATGAGGGCGAATTCCAAACCTGAGGGGCATAACTTGAAGTGAACGTGAAGGAGCCAACATTGCCAATGGCAATCTGGTTGCCAGTGTCCAAATCAGTCAGAATCACAGTCAAGGGAGTAGTGTTGCCCAATGGTTTGTGAAGAACTCCAGACACACTGACTGAGGTGTAGTGTGCACGAATCTCCACGGCAAATACATGGTCATCTGGGGCCACATATTTTGAATCAGATAATGTCACTGAGAGCGTCACCGATTCTGAAGGAGTTATTAGCCAAGTGTTTGTCACGAGGGTGAATAGATAGTCTGCTGGAGAGTTATCACTCTGCACACCATAGCCTGAGGACGTGAATGTGAAGGCTGAAACACTACCAATCGGGACCACAGTCTGGTTGTCCAAGTCTATCAGCTGTATTGTCAGAGGACAATCCTCACCAACTGGAACGATTAAATCCCCGGACACTGAAACAGCTGTATGGTGTGCTCGAATTGTGAAGGTCACATCAACAGTACCATCCAATAGGTAGGAACTTGGTGGTTCAGCAATGAACGAATATGTGTGATCTCCTTTGCCAAGTCCGGCTGAGGACAAAGAGAGATTGTATCGCCCGCCTCCATCTGATACAACGTTAGCGGGCGTACCGTTTGAGAACTTGATAGCGGCTCCGGTAATTGGTGATCCATCAAACATATCCTCAAATAGCAGACTCACTTCAAGGCGCCATCCAACAGGTGTTGTGGTGAGTGAGTCATATGTTAGGGATGTATCATGAGAGAGGTTAAGGCTGAAAGAAGCTGAAGCATCATTATAATAGGGGTGTGAAGATTGAATATCGATTTGCCAGAGCTTGTTGTCCTCGAGATCCGAAGTGTTCAGAACCTTGCCGTATCTACCGCCCCCATAGTCATCGAACGTCACTATTGTTGGTGTTCCTGTATCCGTCCAGTTTGCAGTCACGATTGCGCCACTGATGAAATCAGATGTGACATCGTCTGTCAGATTCACCACTATGTATAGCAGATCTCTCACAACCTTGGTGGCAATTCCGGTGGGCGAATCAATTGTGAGAGTCGAGTTATGGCGGACAATGAACTCTCTCCGGTATTCTCCTACTCTGTGGTCCACGGAGGCACTGCTGTCGTTGTAATGAAGGCTGGCTGTCCATAGACCAGCTATGGCTGTCGCATCTATCGTTTTTACGAACTTTGGAGCGACGACGGAACGCTCGGATTCAAGTCCTACAGAATAGAACGACCCTGGCAAAGCAAGGTTGTAGTATTCAGCCAGGAGCCATGCCCCGGAACGGAGTGTGTTTGACACACGGACCTCGTCCATCACGCCATCAAAGAATCCCTGTCCTCCAGGAATCTGGCTATCGGTGAATCCACCTCCCATTTCCCAATCAGCAGGGTAGGCCAGGTCTCCGTATGAAATTCCTCCAGCTACAGCTGTGGCATTGGTATCAAGCTGTCCGTTGATATAGATTTGATTATTATTTGGAGTGCCAGAGTCCATTGTAACTGCAAAGTAATACCAGTTGGAGTTGCTCCAAGTGATTCGTTGTGAGCATTTGTACTTCTGAGAGGCCTCGTTCTCAATTTTGAATACGAGGGAACCTATTGTCATGGTCCCCTGACTGTAATCTGTTCCTGCAAGGACGATGTGCATATCATCATCACCAGTCAGGTATTTGGCCATGAGAACTTGGGATGTTGTTGTACTCGAAGTGAAAGTATTATCGAGTCTAAACCAACCCGAGATTGTTATATCACCTGTCGGATCGAAGCCTAGAGAAGAATCAACTAAAACCTTATCATCTATCCCGTCAAAGTCCTGTCCGACACCGACCAATCCCGTGGCATCAGCATTTCCAGTCTGATTCCCATAATACGAATTGCTTGTTGAGTCATAATGAACAGCGCTTGTGCCTTCATCTGTGGCACTCTCGCCAAGATGATAGACTGCACCATAGCTCTGAGTCCAGACCCCTATTGGATTCTCTTGAGGACCGACAATCGGATTGCCGTAGTACATCGAGATTGTGGTATCCACACTTCCTGATACATTGGCTTTTACCCAGGCGACGAGTCGAGCTTCAGTTGGAGAGTAGGTGGGATTATAGATCTCTATTTCGTGGTCAAGAACTATGCCGTTCTGAACAAAGACAATGTCATTTCCGCTTGACTGAGCATGAGCATGAAGACCAGTGTCGATTAGACTAACCATCACTGGGAAGAAATCTAGGTCTGAACCTATGGCAGCTTGATTGATTGTGATGTCCTTCTTGTATCGAAATGAGGGTATCTCATGGCTACTAGATCCTGAGGTTGTGTCTGTCATAGTATCCCAGACTGTTCCCGTTGGGTCTGTCAAAACTAGCTGAGAAGTACCACCATTGATGAAAGAAGTAGTGCCTTTAATCTCTAAATCTTGTCCTATGTCGTAAGTAGTTGTTATAGCTTCGGGGCCTCCTGCCAAATCGAACAGCAAATCATAGATATGGTTGCCGCCGAGGAACTCAATCCTCCAGAGACCGTAGGTAGTAACGGCGGTTGATGAAACTGTGAGTACTCCCAGAGAGAAGGTCCAATCTGCCGGATTTGTCTTGGACACTCCAAGCGGGTCTGTCACTGCGGTAGGAATCCATTCTAGGCGTGGATAGTCTATTGAGAAACTGACATCTTCCACCTCAGCAGGCGGAGAAACTGAAACATAAGCAGTCCAACTGACTGTACTTGCATTCTGAACCGAGAACGATGTCCCAAAAGTGTAGTCTGCTGCATAGCTTTGTCCAGTGGCACTCCAAGAAGAGGCGTTTGTAGTAAATGTGCCTCGAAATGTAACATCCAGAGCTCCACCTTTGCCTGTGTATGCGCCTGGACTGTCTGCTAAGAGTCCTTGACCATCAAACGGAGTTGGTATCACCTCAGCTGGAATAGACAAACCACCCATAGGTATGACAGATGGTAGGAAGAACAGGATAACGAGCGATAGACCAAAGATTGCACTTCTCTTCATTGCGGACAACCTCAGCGAGTCCATTCCCTGCAGAGCTCTCAGTTTCTAGTTTGCATCCCAGGGAATAGCATGTGGCGCGTACTCCCAGAAAAGACATGTATAATAA
>JBHLQS010000055.1:0-15859 GCA_048883405.1 Candidatus Thorarchaeota archaeon | reverse complement strand
GGTGTAAGCTGTAGTGATCCATGTGCTTCTTCATGAATAAGTCCAGTTGCAATAAGAGTTGTTGATGGGGCAAGAGTCTTGGAGGTACAGGCTGAGCCCGTCGACACAGCGATTCCTTTGTCCTTGAATGAGAGGAGTAACGACTCGCCTTCCACGCCGTCAAATCTGAAATGGGCGTTGCTTGCGAGTCTTTCTGTTGGATGACCATTCAGATGGCTATCTGGAATCTCACTCAGTATTGTACGAATTAGGCGGTCACGATATCCCTGAAGACGCCTGACTTCGTCTGGCATTTCTGCTTTCATTATTTCGATGGCATGTTTCATCCCGACGATTCCTGCAATATCCTCAGTCCCTGACCTCAATCCTCTCTCCTGACCGCCTCCAATCAAAATGGGATTGACTCTATATCTCTTCTTCATGAACAGTACCCCTACTCCTCTGGGGCCATAGAAGTCATTCGATGAGAGGGACATGAGGTGAATCCCATCTCTCTTGACATCAATTGGCACTAATCCTTGAGCTGCCACTGCATCTGTGTGAAATGCAATTCCCTTCTCCTCGGCTAGTTTTCCAATTTCCTGGATTGGCTGAATCGTGCCAATTTCATTACTTGCATATTGAATTGAAATGAGTAAAGTATCATCTCTTATTCTCCGTTCTAGCTTCTTCAATGGCACCCGTCCATACATGTCTACAGGCACACGTGAAACCTCGAAGCCTTGGCGCTCTAGGTATTTTCCTATATTTATCACAGAGATATGTTCAACTTCTGAAATGATTATGTGGTTCCCTTTTCTCTTGTTCTTCATGGCATAGCCTATTAGGGCCATGTTGTTTGACTCAGTTGCACCAGAGGTGAAGATGATCTCATCAGAGTCGGCATTTATATAATCTGCAATGACCCGTCTGCTCTCTTCAAGCGCCTCTGTGGCTACGTCCCCCACATGGTGCAGAGCTGAAGCATTGCCAAATCGCTCATGGAAATAAGGTAGCATGCCCTCAATGACACGCGGATCTACAGGCTTTGAGCTTTGGTAGTCCAGATACACCTCTTTTACGTCGCCCACTCTCTTTCACCTAGAACCACATTGTGGCATCGTGCTCTAGGACTAGGTCGTTGAGTGTTGCCGCACCGACTATTTTACACCCCTCTACTAGCTCTACCTTTTCCCATCCGAGCATCTGCTTTGAGGCTTCACACACATAGACCTTTATCCCCATATCCATAGTCTTCCTAAGCATTTCAGCGACGCTTGGAAAGCCGCCAATCTGTATCTTTTCAGCTGCCCCGGGCCGAAGTATCCTCAGACCTTGGCCGAGATAATATATCGCCGCTTCGATGTCCATCGCTTTTGCGCTCTGAGCGAGGACGAGAGGTGAATACTGTCGTTCTGGGTCGTCGCTGGTCTGCACGTAAAGTATACTGCTCATGATTGAATCACTCCTTTCTTCTAATCAGGAATCTTTGCGTACCGTCCTCCAGTCTCTCGAAACTGAGGAGTTCGTGCCCAGTTCTCTTGCAAAATCGTTTGATATCTTCTTCTGCCGCAGGATCGTCGGCGAGCAGTTCAAGGACCTCGCCGGCTGCGATACTGTCTATTGCTTCTCTTGTCTGGAAAAGCGGCTGTGGACAGAACAGTCCAATGCAATCAAGTGTTTGAACGGGTTCGGTACCTGACATGAAGGATTTCACCTAACAATCATTTAATAAACCATCGTTAATTCCTTATAATCTTCATTGTTGCGGACATGGTGTTAGGCTCGCTTTCTGCTCTATTTCTTCCTTTTCTTTTCCAATTCTTCATGCATTATCCTGCATCTTTCATACCAGAGAATTTCATACTCATTATGACTAATGACTCGATTCATCAGGTCAGCAATTGAGGTAATCCCTTCAGCCTTGCACCACTGTATGCAGATCTCATAAGCTTCCCAGTCAAGCTCGAAGGTTTCCCATTCAACCTCTACCTCTTCATAGCCTTCAAGTAACCACGCGATTCCTCGTGTATGTCCATCTGTAGATACAAGCTCCCCATCTATCTCCTTGATTGGTATTGGCGCATACATAGACAGGTCTCCCATATTCCTTCCATTGATGACTGCATCTAACTTTGCTTGGCTAATATAGAGTTGGCTTGGCTGAATCTCGTGGAGGTAGAGCTTGAATGTTTCTCCCATGAATTAGAAACCAAGACTACTACTCTTTAGCGTTTTTCATTAGCCGCGCAATAGTCAAAGCCTCAGTGTTAAATCGGGGTTTTCCAATCAACCACCTACGTATTGTTGACAATGAGGTGTGAGTCAAGATGCCTAGGACTAGTCGTGCAGCTGTAATCCCCAAACCAGATGCTCCTGTTAGAATTCAGGAGTTTGAGATTCCTGAGTTGAAACCCGGTGCGGCTTTGCTCAAAGTGGCAAATGCAGGCGTTTGCGGAACTGATGTTCATTTATGGCATGGAAAGCTAGCTGGTGTGCCATATCCCTTGATTCCTGGACACGAGATGGTAGGAACAGTTGAAGCCATAGGACCAAAGAAGATCAAGAATGTAGATGGTCATGAGATCAAAGTTGGAGACAGAGTCACTATCCATGATGTTACGAAGACGTGCTACTCCTGCTGGTTTTGTCTGATTGCCAAGGCTCCCACCAAATGTCCTAATCGGGAAGTATATGGCATCACCATGGACTCTACCAAATGGCCCCACCTCATTGGAGCTTATAGCGAGTATGTGTACCTTTCACCGGGAACGCATGTAATTCAAATCCCGGATCATGTAAGTTTTGATGGCGCAGGTGCTGTAGGTTGTGCGATGCCCACAGCGGTGCATACAGTAGCTCGCAGTCCCTTGAAGTGGGGCTCAAACGTTGTGATTCAGGGTGCAGGTCCTGTAGGCCTTATGCTCTTATCACTCGCAAGGATCAATGGAGCTGCTACAATCACCTCAATCGACATGGAACCTCACCGACTCAGGCTGGCTGAGAAGTTCGGAGCGACTCATACCCTGAACATCAGGGAAACCTCATTGAAGGAACGTTATGATTTCCTGCGGGACATAACTGATGGGCATGGTCCTGATATTGTATATGAAGCAACAGGAAATGCGTTGGCCGTCCCGGAGGGGATTGAGCTTGTGAGGGAAGGTGGAACCTATACAATCTGCGGCCAATACACAGACAGTGGGACGGTGGAAATCAATCCTCATCTAATGAATCGAAAGCATCTCAATATCCGTACCGTCTGGGGTTCGGAAACGACACACGTATACCAAGCAGTTCGCACTATTGCTGACAACTACGACGAATTTCCGTTTGAAGATGTCGTGACACACAAGTTCTCTCTTAACAAGGCGCAAGAGGCATTAGAAACACAGGAGCGTCACGAATCAGTCAAGGCAGTCATCAGTCCCAATGATTGATTCGTTTGAAAGGGGGAACCGATCATGAAGAATGAATTGCAGAAGGAAAAGGTGAAGCAGACAGGTCAAATCCTCACAGAGGATGACACTGATCTATGGCTGGTTTGGGTTCGAGAAACTTCTCAGATGGCTGATCCAGTTCTTGAACTAATCTATCCAGGGAGTTTTGTGTGGCAGTCTGCGCTGCTGTTCCCATTGAACAAAAGGCCTATCGCGATAGTAGGCAACTTCGATGCGGAAGCCGCAAGGGCGACTGACCTTTTTGATGGCGTTATTCCGTACACCAAGGACATCAAGGAGGGCCTCATCAAAGAATTGAATCGACTAGGACCATCGAAGATTGCAGTCAATTACAGCAAAAATGATGTTGCCGCAGATGGTCTCTCTCATGGCATGTATCTCATTCTCCAGGACTATCTTGCAGACTCGGACTTCAAGAATCGTCTTGTGAGCGCAGAGAATGTTGTTTCCAAATTGCGCGGACGCAAGACTAAGACCGAGATTGATAGGATTAGAGAAGCTATAAGAATAACGGAATCCATCTTTGAGGAAGCCAAGACATTTCTCAAAGTCGGTATGACAGAAGTAGAGATACAAAGCAAGTTTCACGAAGCAATGAGCAGGCACGGAGTTGGCTTCGCCTGGGAAAGGGACCATAATCCAGCGGTCGATGCTGGTCCCTACAAGCAATTTGGTCATTCAGGCCCTACATCTCATGTTACTAAAGAAGGGCATCTCCTTCACTTTGATTTCGGCGTGAAGTATATGGATTATTGCTCCGATATTCAAAGGATGTTCTTCTTTGGAAAGCCCAAGGATGTGCCCGAAGAAGTTCAGAATGCCTTTGAAACCGTTAGAGATGCCATTCAAGCTGCAGCTGACTGGATACGTCCCGGTGCGGTGGGATATGAAGTCGACGCGATAGCGCGTGACTTTGTCAAAGAACGTGGGTATGATGAATATCAACATGCACTGGGGCACCAAGTTGGACGGCAGGCTCATGATGGAGGCACACTACTTGGACCACGATGGGAACGATATGGCGAAACGCCCATGGGAGTGGTTGAGGTCGGAAACGTATTCACCTTGGAACTATACGCTACGACTGAACATTACGGTCAAGTAAGCTTGGAGGAGGATATCCTCATCACCAGAAAGGGCTGTGAGTTCCTTTCGCGCCCTCAGAAGGAGCTTATCTGCATCTAGTAAAATTCTTCGCAAAAGTTTATGTGACTACCTTGGCTAATAGGTATGGTCCTAGAAAAGGAATTTCACGAGGAGGGTTTCCTTTGTCTAATGCTACGAAGAAGTTGCGAGAGCAGTATCTGAACTCATTCATGATGAGAAAGTGGATATCTGAGAAGATGCCACGTCTCAAGCCGGATCAGATAAAGCATCTCTATATTTTGGTCAAGCAGTGGACTGGAGAGGATATCGAACTGGAAATCACTTGATCAATTCCAGTCAGTTTATCTAATCGAGGGCATGATAGGCATCAGCTTTCATCCATAGCTCCAGTCCTGTATCCAAATACATCAATAGTGACGAAAGTGAAGCCCAGGTCAGTAGCATACTTTTGGAACTCGTCAAGCTTACTTTCATCAAACAGCTTTGAGCGTTCATCCCGTCCGACTTCCAGTCGCACCAAATCTCCGTGATAGCGTGCACGAACACTCTTTACACCAAAATGGAGTCGAGCGAAGTCTTCGATTCCAGCAACCATCTCGATCTTTTCATTCGTTATCTGGGTCCCATAGGGGAATCTCGTGGCTAGACATGCCTTAGAAGGGCTCTCAGCTACTGACAGGCCATTTTCTCGTGCGATCTCACGGACCTCTTCCTTTGTCATACCCGTCTCAAGCAATGGTGAGCGAACACTGGTTTCTCTTAGCGCGCTCTCTCCCGGTCGATAGCTATCAACATCACTTGCTGTTGTACCCTCGATGACAAGGTCGAGTCCTCGCTTTTCTGCTTCTTGGATCCACCGCTGTGCAAGTTTCTTCTTGCATTGATAGCATCGATCTCGCGGGTTCTCTGCAAGCTCTCCCTCTGCCAACCAGTCATGCCATTCGATGTCATGCGGTAGCCCAAGTTCTGATGCAACACGTTTGGTGACCTCAAGCTCTGATTCAGCAAAGGTGATAGAATTAATCGTAAGGAGCACTACTTCATCTGCTGCATCTCGCGCTATCAGGGCTAGAGTCGAGCTATCAACGCCACCACTAAAAGCTACAAGCACCTTCTTCCCTCTAAGTGACTCTCTCAAGACTTCTAGTTTGGAATGATATGATTCTGACATTTCTTGTTCTATATCAGTTGCTCACTCCAGTCTTAAGCGTTGAGAACTAATATCAAATCCAATGATGGTCAAGAAATGTATGGGTCTTCGTCAATGTCGAAGCCTACGAATCCCATCTCCTCCAGAATGTGCTCCACGCTCTCAGCTCCGCTCATCCACCTGACCTGCCACTTTCCTTCTTTGTTGAGGATGAGCTCAACATCAGGAAGGTCTCCAAGGAGATTGTGGTTCATCTCTATCACATCCTGATACGCACCTGTGAGGGCAATAGCGAAGTATGAGCCTGGTATGTTCTTGATTGAACCAACAGGAATTCCCTCTCCCATCTGCCCTATAGGCATTGTCACTGGGCGGTAGTCCCGAGTGAACCAGACCTCTCCAGAACCCTTTCTATGGAACTGTGAAATCTCGCCATCTGAATCACAGGTTAAGTCACAAAGTCGCACAGTTGTTTCGGGGCGAAGATGAAGATCTCGAATAGGAACAATTGGAAAATGCTGTTTCACCAGAACGTAATCGCAAGCGCTGTTGAACACACTAAAGTTGCCTATCACAATATGGTCTGGATGCCACAGGCTATCACTCAATGCGTCAGATCTCAAGCTTGTTGCTCCCAGTCTTGCGATCTGCTTGCGAATCTCAGCTCTCACTTGACCGATTAGTGCCTCTCTCTCCCTCAGTGCAACAAGGGAGTCCGCCAGAGTGCTCTTGCCCATCTGGAAGGAGTTCCAAATCTCCGCGAGTTCGCTGACAGAAGCAGCATTTGCTATCTGTTTCACCACTGCCTTGTATTGAGCCCTGCTACTCTCGCTGAAGTCCTCAAGGCATGGGAATACAGACCTTACCTCCAAGGCTTTGACAAGTACCACAGATCCTAGAGCTGTCAGTCCTCGTCCCGACTCAACCATTATGTTTGGAGCAACTCCCTTTGGCCATTTGAGTAGCTCATTTTGGATGCCTTTGACCAACGATTCAGCGTATTGCTCCATCAAGTTTGGGGCGTATGTACTAGTATAATCAATGGGGAGTCCACCACCAAAATCAATCAGTGCAAGATTTGTGAGGCCGCTTTGCCGCAACTCCATGAATGCCCTCGTCATAAACTCCGCAAATCCTACGAAATCCTCAATCGCTGTAATTTGAGAGCCAACATGTCCCAGAATAGTGGAAACTGAGTCCTCGAATCCTTTTGCCTTCAGCAGGTGTACCACATCAAACAGGTTGTGAATACTAAGGCCAAACTTAGAATCGCGTCCTGCAGAATGTGACCAATGGCCCCTAGCTGTAATGTATGGTTTGATTCTCAGAACCATGTTGACCTTTCCAGGACGGAATCTATCTACAATGAGCTGAGCTTCATGAAGTGACTCGATGGATATCGCTATGTTGTAGCCCTCTTCAATGCAAGCCTGTATTGTGTTGAGGTATTCGGGATCCTTGGCTCCATTACAGATAATGAGTCGGTGTTTCTCTTTCTCCACAACGGATTTGATGAGAAACAGTTCTGCCTTTGTACCAGCTTCAAGACCATAGTCTGGATTTGTATGAAGGACTTGTACCACATAGTCCCGCCGTTGATTCACTTTCACTGGATATACCGCACTAAACTCGCCCCTGTAATCCCTGGCTTTGATCACTTTATGAAAGGTGGCCACTAGTTTCCTGACCTGATATGAGATTAGCTGAGGGATTCGCAGAGTAAAAGAAGAGGCGTAGCCTGTTCGAGTTCCATTTGCAGACTCAACTCGACTCACAATCTCCCGGATTGAGATTATCTGGTCTTGCAGTTTGACAACCAGATCGCCCTGTTCACTGATGTCAAGAAAATGAAGATCGTTGGTATTGAGGCCATAGATTAGCCTCGACTTCTCTAACGACCAATCGTCTACGGTCAGACTTCACACCTCATTTTGCTACTGTGACTCATCATCCTTAATTGAGTCCAGCATTCCTTGGAATGCTCTAGCCAGTTCTCCTATTTCGTCATCCTTTGAAGTATATGTCCTGTCCACCTGTAGGTCAAGGGTATCAAGAGGCTCTTGTTTTATCATAGCAGCGACATTTCTTGTGGCTAGGTCCATCAAGTACTGCAGAGGTCCCGTGATTTGGTTTGAGATAGCAACCGCAACAGCTGCGGCTATCACGATTCCTGCAACTGTTATGGCTAGGATGAATAACGTTGCTTGAGTGTTTGCCGCTTCGATACGTGCTTCTAATTCAGGAATTGCACTCAATACCTCATCAACGGGTACGACTATGATGCAAATCCAATTTGCCTTGCCAATTGGAGTATAAACTAGGATGAAGTCTTCTCCATCACGAGTGTATCTTAGGAATCCGGTTGCGCCTGAACGTATCTGATCTACATCTTGGGATGACAATGCTGGACTTCCATCAGCATTGCGCTCAACGAATGTAAGAGCAGGCAATCCCGTTTCATACGCTTCGTCTGGGACCTCCGGATGTGCAATTACTAGTCCAAGACTGCTCTCTACAAGGGCGGCATAACCTGATGTCAGAACAGTAACATCAAGGACTTCTTGATTGATATCTGCTATCGTAATGTCTCCAGCAACAATTCCAATGAGAGTGCCATTCTCGAAGTAAATTGCCCGACCAATGGTCGCAAGGAGAACTCCTTCAAGCGGGTCGAAATATGGTTCCACAAAGACCATGTCACCTTCCCCGTCCTCGACCTCTGTGTAGAAGAAATCTGTCGTTGGATACCATGGATCAATTAGTCGATTTTCGATGGGTAGCAAGCTTCCCGGATAGTTGATGAACATGTTAGTATCCTTGAAAACAACATATAACCACCTGAACGCAAGCTGTTCATGGACTGATTGAAACATCTGGTCGAGGTTTGAAATCCTTGCGAGTCTCTCATCCTCATACGATTGATAGTCCGCAACTGTTGAGGGTGGAACGTACCAGCTGCTAAACGTCCATGACACATTGAGTTCATAGTTGGGATCATAGGCTGTATCAGCTGGATACTCTCCTGGAGATCCATATTCGAAGAAGTAGTCGTAGTATGTTCTTCGAGGGATGTATGTTGATTCATCACTTAGAAGCCTCTCTGCTTCCTCAGCCAGTGCCGCAATCATAGACTCAGCATTCGTTAGTTTCTGATTGATCACCAGTGCTGTCTTCTCACCGGTAAGGTCCATGTTGGTCTGAATCTGCGATTCGAGAGCATTTGTGCTCTCAGTAGTGGTGAAGTCTCCAATCAAATTCACAAAGAAGTATGAGATTCCTCCAGTGACTCCTAGAGAAATGATTGAAATTGTGACGAAGGTTAGTATGACATTCCTTCGGAAACTGCCTTTCTTCTTGGTCCTTGCCATCTTTGACAACTTCATTCACCTCCTAGAAATCTACTGTACTTCCTCCTACTTCCAATTGAGCCATCATCACTCCAACCTCCTGGAAGGCTTTCTCAATGTCACTTCTCACATCGATGCTGTCAACTACCGAGAGATATTGTCCTTGAGGGATGTGGTCACACACTGAATCAAGTAGTTCTTCAAAGGTCATTCTTCGCCCTGTGATCTGTGATCTCACCTTGGCCTCAATTGGTGTCTTCAGCTCATCACCTACGCCAATTATGATTAGGTTGACATCAAGATGATTATCCCTGATGAATCCCTCAATGGTCAGAGGTCTCTTTCTTCGATGTCTATCTTCCTCAGTGAATATCCCTTCCAACACATCAAGTGAATACTTCTCAGAGCTATTGTCTTGCCCATCGGTCAAGGCGATTACCCATCTGTGCTCGCTTGACTCGATTCTGTCAAGCTCTTCAAGAGCCCTACCTAGAGCATCGTAGAATGCTGTTGCATAATTGGGGTGCCTGAGAGAGTCCAGAGAGCGAATAATCGGGCTGTCTCTTGGACGCTTATATTCACCCTTCTTAGTGAGCGGAAGAATCTCTCGGAATGACGAGTTGAAGACTATGATGCTCACTTCATCCTGTGGATTGACCTGACTCTCTACAATCTCCTTGGCACCCTGAACTGCTGCTCTAATCCTATTTTGAGCCTGCATACTGCCCGAGTAGTCGATAACGAGAATCACGCTCTTCTTGAACATGATCGAGCGTCTCAGCCTCTCGGCCTTGCGTCTCAGTTCATGACTCGGCTTATCTCGCTGATCCAGGACGTCGGCCAGATTCTGCAAAGCATAGACGACTAGCCAGAACTCTTCAGTTATTTCTCCCAGACGAATTGCATCATTGTATTCATCTTCGGCTTTCTTCAATTTCCCTTGAACTTGGAAGAGCTCGCCCATGTGATAGTGGATGTATGCCATGCTTCTTTCATAGCCTTCAGCTTCAGCAGTTCGAAGTGCTTCCTCGAACTTTGAAAGGGCTTGGCTGTATCTGCCTTCTCTTACCAAGACAAGTCCTTGTGCATCGAAGCGTTTTGCAAGGCCTCTCTGGTTTCCTAGCGTGAGGTCAATTGCGACAGCATCCTCTAGCAGTTCCATCGCCCTTTTGGGGTTATTCTTGTCCATCTCGACAAGAGCCATGTTGTGATAGACTGAACCGACTCTGACCAAGGCATCTGTTTCTTCTGCATCTTCTTGCCGGGCTCTCTCAAGGAGCATCTTTGCCATCGCTAATGCTTGTTCATAGTAATCAATCGCGTTCCCTGTATCTCCACGCTGTCGGAACACATTTCCAATGTTCAGATACATTGTCTGCTCGCCGATCTCAATATTGAGGCTACGGCTGATTTCGAGCAAATTCTGATAGTTCGCCAGGGCTCTGTTCAGGTCACCACGAATGAATGCTTGATTTCCGAATCTGATTGCTTCCTGGAAGTTCAGCAATGCATCAACAGTGGTACCAACCTCCTCATACATCGCTCCTGCAGTTGACACGCCACGAGTGAAGTCTTGGCCTGCCATCTTTGTCACAAGACGTGTCATTTCCTTTATCGGCTCGACTACCGCATTGCCTCTCCTGTAGGATATGAAAGCAACTCCTACAGCCACCCCAGCCAGCATTACACCCAGTATTATAGTGAGCATGAAAGTCTGGCCAAGGACCAGATTCAGGATATTCGTAGCAGGTCCTATCACTTCAGCTGATGGAACAACTATGGCTAATACAAATCCAGTCACGTTCACTCTAGAATAGGTGACATACCATTCCTCTCCCCGTTTCTGGAAGGTATCTTGTCCTCTGTCTTCCGAGAGCATTGCCGAAAGCACGACAGCAAAATCTGCGATCTCCGAGGAGCTGGCTCCTGAGAATTCAACGTCATTCAGGGTCTGGCCCTCTGTCACAAGATTTGGATGAGCAATAAGATTCCCATCCGATTCCAATAGATAGGCATACCCACTCTCTAGAACCCCTATTCCAAGAACGTTTGCCATTATAGTGTCAAGGGTCACATCTGCTGATACGACCCCAATCAGGGTTCCATTGTCAAAGCGTATTGGGCGTCCCATAGAAATGACTAGTCCAGTGGAGGGGTCTCCGTACGGGCTTGTAAACGCGATGCTGTCGTCGAGTACGGCGGCTGCGTTAAGGTACCACTCTTCTATAGTCGGATCATAATCTAGACCTGGACCGTACCAGTCCTCGAAGTAGAAGAGATTGTCGTAGGGATAGTTCCTGAAGAGTCGGGTATCACTGACACCTGGGGAAAAACCCATGTATAACCATATGTAGTCCTCACTGGCCTGATGCAGAGCGCGATAGACATTGTCCATGTTACTAGAAATCTCAATGAGTTCTCGAGTGCTGGAACTCCAATCCCAAGGATCATTTGGCGTTTGGTAGTCATCAGTTGGCATGTACCAACAACTGACATCGAACGAGATGTCATTGGAGTCGTATGCCTCATCGTATGTGGCAGGATCTCTCCCAGGGATATTCCTCCCACTATGAAACCATTCTAAGGACGGGTCCCAAAAATAGGAGTATTGGGGTGTCGCATTGATTCTACCATTGAATAAATCTTCAGCATAGTTCTCCATCATGTAGACGCCATCAAAGTATTGCTGCATTCTCTCTGAAATGAAGGACGCAGTATCTTCTGAAATCCTCAGAAGATTGGCAAGTTCCTCAGTCCTAAGTGCATCCGCGGCATCAGTAGCATTTTCGTTTGATGTTGTGAAAACGCTGTTTGCAGAGAGTGCCGCTATAATTAGAATTGGCACTAGTGACACGACAACGAAGGTCACCACTATTCGCTTGCTAATGTCCATTGCACTGCCTCCTCTTGTTTGAAGTAATTCAGTTCCATTTTCCAGTTTACGCCTCTAATTCTTTTTGTAATATACTCAAGAATTTCTTGATACTCTGCTCCTCAGCTAGAACGAATGCATTCCCTTCTATGGTACCTTCAATCAATCCCTCCCCAAGGAGTATGATCAATGTTCTTCTCAGAATATTCCGAGGCACACCCGTTTCCTTTTCCACCTGTGCAATGTCGAAGCTATCATTCTTGTCAAGCAGGTCCTTGGTCCTCCTGACCGCAGCGAGAGTCTGTGCGCCTGAAGGCTTGAGTATCTTCCTAGGTTTTTCTTCCATCGTTCGAACGAAAATATCCTTGTCAAAGTGCCCGTCAAGCATCCCCTTCTTAATCATCGTCTGAATGCTTCTTCTCAAGTTGTATGCAGCTGGCTTGGGGAGTGTCTTTCTGAGAATCCTATCCAATTCCTTCAGTTGAATTCTGCTGTGTTTTGATGTGATTGATTCAATACTATCTTGTATATACTCCTCGATCTTGTACTCATCCAGTGACTCAAGCTTAGCTCCACATGATGAGCATTCGAGAGCTTCTGGTGACGTAGGTGCACCACAATTGCCGCACTTGACTGCTCGACGATACAATGTCGTCTTTGTTGACCCTATCTCTTGAAGAGTAACCTTCTCTGACTTCTTTGCTTTGACTGTGTCTTGGGCTTCCCAGAAGAGGAGGTTCCTATCACGCGTACTTACAACCAGATATGCGATATCAGAAACATCATCAGGTATTCCTGTAGCTAAGGCCTTTGGCGGAGCTGGCAGCCTCAATGACGTAACCACATTCGCCTCAATATCCCAGACCTGTAACTGAGATGAATGATCTCCTGTGACGAACAGCTTCCTCTTTCCAAAAGTCAGAACTCCAAATACCGTTATCACGTTGCCGAGCTCGAGCCGCTTTAGTTCGTAACCAGCTGCAGATAGAATCAGCACGGTGCCTTTCCGCTGTGCAATAACTACCTCTAGCTCCGAATCGTTTGTTATATCTTCCAACCAGACATCGGATATTGCTTGGTCTACAGTACGACTGAATAGAGCAGTCTGTTCATGGTTCCACAGAATGACTCTCTTGTTCTGTAGGGCTGCAACAACTTCTGCAGCATCGTCTCCATCAACATCTCGTGCGTCACATGCAATAACCGTACTCTCAAGGTCGTTCTTCCATAGCACTCTGCCTTTCTGATTTACAACCAAGAGTCTTTTCCCAGCTCCGCCAATAAGGGCATCCTCTCCGCTGCTTTCAACATCTCCTACTGCTATGCATCGAACCTTGCTGCTGTAGCCCCTCGATGACTTTTGAGAACCAGTCGTGTCAAAAATCCGTAATCTTTCTCCATAATCCAGGGAAAAAACCTGTGCCCGCGCATCCCTTTGCTGCCTTACATAGAGGCTGTAAACGTTGGCGGGAAGAGAAACAACTGAATTTTCCTGGAATCGCACGTTCCACCAAGCACCTTGTGGGATTTTGCTCATGTAAGCATATAAGGATGTGCAGAATCCTACTCCATAATGAGTCCTTCCGTTCCCAAATGTCATGTAGGGTTCCTTTGGAGTCCAGAACTCGAAACCTTTGACTTCGGTTCAAGACACCCAATCCGTATTGGTCGTTTTCAAATGGTCAGGGATTTCTTACAAGAGACCAGATTTCTTGAACATCCCAATGTGAAGATAATTAGACCTAAACCTCTGGCAAATACGCTTCTGAGCCGAATCCACTCACAGGACTACTTGGATAAGGTGAGACAAATATCAGAAACCGGACAAGGTGAGATTGACATCGACACTCCTGGGTTTAAGGGGATTTACGACAATGCCAGGATTACAAGCGGTGCAACTGTGACTGGAGTTGAAGCCATTCATTCGCGGGAGGTATGCCATACCTATTCCCCTACGGGAGGATTTCATCACGCCCGCTATGAAACTGGTGGAGGATTTTGCATATTCAATGATGTTGCAGCCACTGTCTATTATCTCAAGGACCTAGGATATGAACGGATTCTGATAGGAGACTTCGACGTTCATCATGGAAATGGAACTCAAACTTATTTCTATGATGATCCCGCCGTCATGCAGATTTCGTTCCACGAAGACCCTGAGTGGATGTATCCGCATGATGGTTTCATCGAAGATATAGGAGAAGGCGAAGGCCTTGGTTATAATGTCAACATGCATTTTCCTATGGACTCAGGAGATGAGGTGTATCGATATGCGTTCGATGAAATAGTACCTCCTCTCTTCAAGTTCTTCCAACCTGACTTTATTCTCTTCCTTCCCGGATTTGACGCACACTATGCTGATCCTATGACTCATATGAATCTCACAATGAACACGATTCGCTATGTAACTGAAGAAATTCATACTGCCGCTCATAGATGGGCTGGTGGCCGTCTTGGTGTCGTATCAGGGGGCGGCTACAATCCTGAAGTCTTTCGAATTGGCGCCGGAATAGTGATGTCTGTCCTTACTGGAGTCGCTTTTAATTCTCCTAAACAGACGCCACCATTTGAGGATGATGATGAAGTTTGGGCCGAGGTCAAACGGAACACACAGAAGGTTCAGGATTTGGTTTTTTCCGTACTTGGAATATGACTTGAGATTCTAAGGCTTCCAAAAATGCAGTAGGTACTCGAATGTAGTTGAGAGAGTAATGTAATTGCTAGGCCATCCAAAAATCCCGGCCTTGTTCACAATGTTCCTTCGGTCCCAAATGATTGTGTTCCTGAGCTCAAAACCTACATCCTGCAGCGCTTCAATGACATAGACATGCGCAGGCACTCTTTGGCCCTTCCACCAATAATCAGTGATATTGATAACACAATGCCCTCTATGATGCATAATCGGGAGAACTCCTTCGAAAATGGTCCCGAGTGTCTCGGCATATTTCCTCACATCCATAGTTCCGAGGTCTCTTGGATCATCCGAATATTGCTGCACCTCGAGATAATGTTCGTCTTTTCTAAGATTTCCACGGATGCTCTTGTTTCGTCTCTTTCTATTCAGTAGGTTTGCATAAGGGGGGGATGTGATGCAGAGAGATACCGTTTCATTATTCAGATAGTCCTTCACATTATGGGCTTCATCACATATTGCTAGCTGTTTTCCATTGTCTTTCTCTTGAGGCTTCACCCGTTCGTTTGAAAGATCGACATACTCCTGCTTCAAATCAAAACCTACAGCATTTCTATGTGTGTCCTTTGCCGCTACTAGTGTCGTGCCACTCCCTACAAAAGGATCAATGACCAGTTCTCCTTGGTGCGTAAAGAGTTCAATGCATCTCTTGGGAAGTGCGATTGGGAAGACTGCGGGGTGGACTCTCTTATCCCTGATGTCGCGTTTCTCGTAGAAAAACTCCCAAACAGCAATCTGATGTTGCATCCACTCCTTTGCAGTCAGGCAATTGATATGATTTGGCGGACAATCGCAAGTTCTGGTGTGACTGATTTCCAATTGTCCCGCAATCTTTTCTCCAGACAATCGAATCAATATAATCAGGTAGAACTGGCATTTGGCCGTTTCGCCATTGACAGCTGAAAGCTAGTTGAAGAACTTCCTGGCCACTTTCACTGCGCTAACTGCATCCCTTCCAAATGCATCTGCTCCGGTGTGATCCACCACTTCCTGATTGACATCACATCCTCCTATCATGACTTTGACCTTATCACGAATGCCAGCAGCTTTCAATGCATCGATGGTTTCCCGCATTACCTCATGCGTGGTTGTGATAAGTCCACTCAAAGCTAGGATTGGGGCTCCTGTTTCCTTTAGTTTGTTAACGAACTTCTCCGGTGCTACATCCTCGCCCAAGTCATAGACCTCAAATCCATTGGACTTGAGAAATGCAACAACGAGATTCTTGCCAATATAGTGAATGTCTCCCTT
>JBHLQS010000054.1:0-16125 GCA_048883405.1 Candidatus Thorarchaeota archaeon | reverse complement strand
CGGGATGTCCGTATGAGAAGCGTCAAAATCGCTGCAATCACAATTGCGATTACACTGGTTGTTGTAACAATTGCTGCCCAGCCAGTTTCGGCAAATCCTACAACTCGAAGACAGTCCCTTAGGGCTTACATAGACGAGAATTATGACGCGACTGAGGGGGGCTACACGCTGCCTGACCAACAAGCGTCCTTCGTATACACAACCTATGGTGCTATATCAATATTCAACGACTGGGGTCTTTTGGGAGTCAGGCCTCCCATCATAGATTTCCTCAAGGCAAAGAATTTCACGCAGAAACTTCACTGGACTCTCGTTTCAGAAACATCCGATAGATATGGTGGCTTTGGAGCATATATTGCGGGACCTGTGAACCAACAGAATGCCTTTGATGGAATCAATCTGTTCGACCTCCTGAGTCAGGGTATACTTGGAGACATTCCCGGTATCAACTCTGTTGAGCTAAACGGAACTGCAGCGCTTTTCTGGATCAACAAGACGCAGACGGAGGAAGGAGGGTTCTCTGGCGAGGTTGGTAATTCACCAGATCTTATCTCAACATTTCAAGCCCTCAATTCAATGGAGATTGCCTTGCAGACAAATGAGGATGACACTTGGGAAAAGTGGCTTCAGAACTCGACAGCAACAATTGACTGGATTCTCAGTTGCATGGATGGAGATGTATTCAAGCTTAGCCCTGAGTCAGATTTGCCAGGTGTAACAGCTACAGCTGCTGGAGTCCTAGCATTGACAATATTGGGAGAACCCATCCCGAATCCTCAACACATAATTGATTGGATTTTGCAGAGACAGGTGATTTCCACTGACTCCAATGCGTTTATTGGCGGCTTTGAAGAAGGCCTATTGACGAACGACACTAATTTGGCTAGCACCTATTGGGCGCTTAGAACACTTGACCTGATAGGTGGCTTGGATTCGATAGATGCAGACACTGCATCCCGGTTCATAGTTGACTGTCAAGCAGCTGACGGCAGCTTCGCACTCGTTCCTGGAGTGGACGTAGGTTCGATGTACATCTCATCCTATGCTGTCAAATCACTGAGTTATTTGGGTGCTCAGTACGAAGACATGTTGCTTGAGGAGGACCCAAACAATCCTCCTCCACCACTAATAGATTGGAGATGGGGCTTTATCGTTGCAATCATCGGTGTTGCAGCGATTGGCGGCCTCTATGCACTTAGACTGGACTAGTCTGCGTCAATAGGTTTATCTCAGCACATACGAGGTACTCAGTAGAAACGACACCGTTTACTGCCATAAGGGTGCATTGCATGCCAATTTCAGAAACCGATGATGATAGCATTTCGAGATACAAGCGCGGATTTGAGTGGTTCTCACATTTGGTCAAAGAGAACTTGTCTGGAAAGCCATGGCGCAAAATGGGAGTGTTCTCATTCTTCGATGCGCCTTATGCAGAGAGTGATCGTCTATACTTGTCTCCAAAGCAGGTGATGCTCGCCCTTGCGGGTGAAGCCAAAAAGAAGGAACAAGGCCTTCTCTTCGTAGTCGATGCAATGGAAAAGGGAGAGATGGGCCTCAGTACCAAAGCAGGTTTTGACCAGTTTATGGAGGAGTTTGATGATGTATTTCCGGAGTCGACCAAATTCTATTTCGGTCTCAAGGACTCAGACAGAACCTGGCTCCATGAGCATACATCCTTGAAAATCCCCCTCAAATGGCTCATCAAACGCCCAAACGTTTTCGCTGAAGTCCTCTCCGATGCGTCGCCGGTAGGAGAACGAATTGGACCAGGAGATGCATCTTTTGAGGATGTACAAGGTATGATAGAGGTTCTTGTTGAGAAGCTTGGCCCGCCCTCTCTGACGGAGGAAGTGATGGGCAAGATGCGTGATGCCGAAGCCAGTGAATATGCTGGAGAGGCTGTTGGACTCATGACGGTGTTCATTAGCCCGACTACTGCTGTGTCTCGTGGCGTCAAGTACCTCGGGAAGTTCATGAGTCTAGTGCGCGACAGGAGAAAGCAGGAAGTCAAGGATGTCTATGCAGACTGGACCAAACGGGTTGAAGAGGGTTACTCCAGGGAAAATCTTGAGAAGTTCTTCGTAATTGATGATGATTATCAATCAGGTCTAATTCAGTCGGTATCGAACTATACACCAGTACTCCTCATTCTTGAAACGAGAGGCACGCTTTATGATCTCTTTCTTCCTCTAGTTCTTCAGCACCTAGTTGAAGAGGTAGGATACATTCCACCACATAGACGACCCAAGAGAGAAGTTCAACCTGAAGAAATGAGGAGTAAGAAGAAGGAAGACGAGTATGACGATATTCCTATGGAATATGAGGACTTGACGGAGATCAAAGATAGCGACCTCCCACCAGTAACAGATCAACTCATACAAGAAGTCATAGAGCAGCAAGACCTTGAACTGAAATCTGATATTGAGATGTCGGAAGAGGAGTTTGAAGGTAAGCCAGAAACCATACTCATTCTTGATGCAGCTACGCATCTTTCCAAATTCAGAAAGTCATTCAAATTCGCTATGAACCTGCCTGAGAAATACCCGAATATGTCAGTCGCGGCATCATTTTTCACGAATAGAGAAAAGATTAGCAAGACTTTGGAGGACGGTGCACTAGAGTATCTCAGTGAGAGAGCACTGGTCTTTGATATCCATCCGCGTATATTTGACCTCGCAACTGCCAGAATGCCGGTATCCAGAAAGGCGTGGCTTTTGAGCAAACTACAAGAAATGGAATATCTACGATCAGAAGGTGGTGTTGCGTTCCTAGAATTTGATGGATCTGAAGAGGATCTCTGGAAGCTTCACGAAGTTGAGCGTCCAGAACCTGCTGCTATAGCAAAATTACGCTCTTGGTTCCGGAAAAGATGATGATTTTCGCCTGCCCGTAAGAGATAAATTGAGAGCGCTCACTTCTGCTCGTGTACCCAAGAGGGTGAGAAATTGAAAGAAGCCGACATGACAAGAGCAAGAGTCCTCGAAATTAATACTGGAAATGTTGTTACACTTCCAAAGGAATTTGTTGACGGAATAAAGCAGCCATTTGGTCTTGCTATTCTTGTGATGAAAGACAAGAATGTCAAGCTCTATCCGGTTCACAGTGAGGTTGTGATGTACCTCAAACTGGAGATTGAGAAGCTAAGCAAGAGCTTCCTCGAGGAACTAACTACAATATTCATGAAGGCAGGACTCGATGATATTCTATTTACTAGCGGCATATGTCAAGCGGCTGACCAATGCTACTACGAATGCTATTTCACGCCACAACAGCTTGCTGTCACTGTGGAGGAGCTAGACGGTTTCCTGAACGGAATCACCGGAGTTCAGACAGTCGTGCTTGAGCAGGTGCCTGTTGGCGAGTGAGCGCCCATTAAATCACATAGCAATGCATCCTGTCTCCTGCAAAGAAGGAGCGTTGTTTCAGTTATGGCAGGCATAGCTGGTGCAATTTCAGATGGAACTGAGGAAGAAACCCTAGATGTTGTAGAGAGAATGTCTATGAAGCTCTCCCATAGGGGAGAGGAGAGAACATTCAGGCTGAGAGTGAAGAATGATTGCCTCGTTGTCATCAAGACTAGATCCCGCCCTCTGGAATCACTTATCGTAAAGGAGGACATAGAGAGAATTGTGATTGTCGAGGGAGGGGAGCAAGCCAATTCACTACTCATTTCGGTGAATCATGAAGGACTTGAGATGAAAAGAAAGCTCTTTTCGATGAAGCCGCTCTATTATTTCAGAAGGGGCAATTTCCTTCTCTTCTCTAGTGAAAGAAAGGCTCTTTGGGAAGTTGGAATTCAAAATGTCACATCACTCCAGCCAGGACAGAATCTCAAGATAACAGGGGTTGCGGATAGAATTGCTATTAGGGAATCAAAGAAAACGCCTCCATCATATGTCCAGGACCTTCCACACGATGAAATAATCAGACGTTTGGAGATTGCACTACGGGCTTCGTTCACTCGAATAAGAGGCCGTCGTGTAGGCGTCCTGTTTTCAGGCGGAGTCGATAGTTCCCTTATCGCCCTGCTTGCAAAAGAAGCATGCAAAGATGTGCAGCTCTATTCCGCTTCATCAGCACCTTTTCATGACCGACTTGCAGCAGCTAGTGCGGCAGACGCTTTATGCCTGAATCTTAATGGTGTAGAAATCAACACTGATGATGTCTGGGAAGTCCTGCCGCGTCTCTTATACTCCATTGAGAGTGCGAATCTGATGGATGTAGAGATTTCCCTACCATTCTATCTTGCATCCCGTCAGGCTTCGAATGATGGCATCTCACTTATGTTGTCTGGACAAGGGCCTGACGAGTTGTTTGCTGGATACGCCAGACATGTGAGAATCTTCAAGGAGGATGGTGAAGAAGCCCTTGATGCTAAGTTATGGCAGGAAGTCATGACAACGCATGAAAACAACATAGAGAGAGATGAGAGAGCCATAGCTGCTCATGGCCTTGAGGCCTTTTTCCCATATCTTTCAACAAGGTTCATTGAGTTGGGACTGGGAATTCCGTCAAGGTGGAAAGTCCACTTAGGGGAACAGCCCGAGAGAAAGGTCATCTTCAGAGAACTTGCTCAGCAGCTAGGACTCCCAGAGAGCATCCATGCCACACCAAAGAAAGCAACACAGTATAGTTCCGGTTCTAGTCGAATCCTAATGAAGAGTCTGAGTGAAAATGTAAAGGAGATGACTGGCATCCCAAGAAAGGAGCAGAGGAGAGAGGCCCAGAAAATCCTCTACGCCTTAGCCTCAGAAATAGGCGTTTTCAGAGAATCGACAGCAGATGGCTGATGCACAGCTAAATCCATTATCCACCTGCAATAAGCGGGAGTACAATAACTAGTGTGTTTTCATCCAATACATCATCAAGGTCCATGCGCTTCCCTTCTACAAGAACAACATGATCAATGGAAAGATTCAGTTCTTCAAGGAGCTGCCTTGCTGTCTTAGTCTCTTCCACCGTTACACGCCTGTATTTTGTGCTCAAGGTTGACATTGAACTCGCCTGGCATTATTCAGTGGTTTGCGCTTATAGCCTTAATTCGCTCAGCAACTTGTCATCAATAGCATTCTGCCTTTTCGACAGACTCAGATGTTTCAACGCTAGCAATAAATAGCAGGGGAAACCCTCCACTATCGGCATCAACCGAACTGATGAAGGACATTCGGTGATAGTCGTTTAAGGAATAGGACCCATCAATAACGTTCTTAAGAGGCTCGACAACGAGATGTTTAAGTTCCAATTAAAATGACGTAACGTAATTCGACAATTCACGAATCGAATGGAGAGAGCGCAAATGGTAGGCATTATTGGCTATGGAGTCTACGTACCACGCTATCGTATTAAGACCGAAGATATCGCGGAAGTCTGGGGCGAAGATGGCCCCAAGCTTGCTAAGGGTCTTGGTGTGTTTGAGAAGTCTGTACCAGGACCAGACGAGGATGTGGCGACGATTTCTGTGGAAGCTGCACGAAACGCTGTCAAGTATGGAAACGTTAATCCCGCTGATATCGGAGCTGTCTATGTAGGCTCTGAGTCCCACCCATATGCTGTCAAGCCCACGGGCACGATTGTTGCTGAAGCCATTGGATGCACGCATGACATAACTTGCGCGGATTTTGAGTTTGCATGCAAAGCAGGAACTGCAGCAGTCCAGACATGCATGGGATTGGTTGACTCGAATATGATCAAGATTGGATTGGCAATTGGTTCTGATACAGCGCAGGGTCGTCCAGGCGACGCCCTCGAATATTCGGCTGCCGCAGGCGGTGCAGCATTCTTGATCGGCAAAAAGAATCCAGTGGCAACAATTGAGGAAACAGTTTCGTTTACAACCGACACTCCGGACTTTTGGCGGAGAGAGGGCGAAGATTTTCCAAGTCACGGTGCGAGATTCACAGGAGAGCCAGCGTATTTCCGCCATGTCGGTTCCGGAGCAAAATCGCTCCTAAAGAAGACAAAGACAACTGTTGAGGACTACGATTACTTTGTATTTCACATGCCCAACGGGAAATTTCCAGTAGCAATGGGCAAGCAACTGGGGATTCCACCCGAAAAGCTGGAGGATAGCCTTGTAGTCCGGCAGATTGGCAATACCTATTCCGGTTCAGCAATGATGGGCTTAGCGAGAATACTAGATGTGGCAGACCCCGGCTCAAGGGTATTCATGGTGGCATATGGTTCAGGAGCCGGCAGTGATGCATTCTCAATCAAGTTAGAGGAAGAGATTGAAAGTCGAAGGGGCGAGGTCCCAACGGTTGATGATTACATTGCGCGAAAAACATACGTCAGCTATTCCGTCTACGCGAAATATCGAAGGAAGATAGTGGCACTTGGTTGAGGTGGTCATAATGGGAAACAGAGTAGCAATTGTTGGTGTGGGACTCAGCAAATTCGGAGAACTATGGGAACAGAGCATCCGTGATATCACTCTCGAGGCGGCGATGGTTGCTATCTTCGACGCAGGCGTTCGCGGAGCTGACATTGGAGCAGTCTGCATAGGAAACATGAGTGCGGGTAGGTTTACCGGTCAGGAGCACCTTGGCGCCCTTGCAGTTGACGCAGGTGGTTTGGGCGGAGTACCTGCCTACAGTGTTGAAGCGGCGTGTGCCAGCGGAGGTGCCGCTGTGAGACAGGCATACATGGCAATCCGATCTGGCGAACATGACATCATGATGGTTCTTGGAACAGAGAAGATGAGTGACGTAAACCAGACTGATGCAATGAACACCATAAGTGTCGCTGGCGACTGGGAATGGGAAGGTATGTTTGGAGCGACATTTCCAGCCCTGTATGCGTTTATAGCTAGACGCCATATGGAGGAGTACGGAACTACTGAGGAGCAACTCAGCCTGCCGACTGTCAAGAATCATGCAAATGCAGCTCATAACCCATACGCTCAGTTTCAGCGCCCAGTGCCGCTCAAAGTGGTCATGGGATCAGGCATGCTTGCAGATCCACTTCGAATACTCCATTCATCCCCGGTGACAGATGGTGCAGCTGGACTCATTATGTGCACAGAGGAGAAAGCAAAAGACTTCACTGACACTCCTGTATATATTGAGGCTTCCGCTCAGTCCAGTGACACTCTGGCACTTCACGATAGAAGAGATATTTGCACTATGGATGCAGTAGTGAGATCATCGAGAGAGGCAATAAAGAGAGCAAAGCTGGAAGTAACCGATATCGATGTCTTTGAGCTTCATGATAGCTTCACGATTGGTGAGATAACACTCACAGAAGATGTGGGTATTGTGGAGAAGGGCAAGGGCGGCCAAGCTTTGAGTGATGGCCTTACCGAAATCGGAGGGAAGTTCCCAGTAAACACCTCTGGCGGCCTAAAGGCACGTGGTCATCCGATAGGAGCCACAGGAGTCGCACAGATTGTGGAACTCACACTTCAACTTCGAGGCCAAGGTGGAGGAAGACAGGTTGATGGCGCTGAGAAGGGATTCGCTGTCAATATTGGAGGAACCGGGGCAACGTCGATTGTCCACATCCTAGGGAGGTAGAAAGAAGATGGCAACACATGGAGTAGCGCAGGTCTGGAGAAGAATTCGGTCTATATACAACATTGAAGGCAATCATTGCAAGACTTGTAACACATACTTCTTTCCACCAAGACCAGTCTGTCCAACTTGCAGACGAAAGGGAGTCTTGGAGGCGCATAAGTTCAAAGGACTTGGCAAGATTCACACTTTTTCCGTTGTGCGTCAAGCACCAGAAGACTTCAAGCGACAAGTCCCGTATGTGGTGGCGCAGGTAGAGTTGGATGAAGGAGCGCGAGTCACGGCTCAGATTGTCAATGTCGATTTGGATGAGGTCAAGATCGGAATGAGAGTAAGGGCATGCTTCCGGAAAATTACTCAAAATGGCGATGCCGGAGTAATTGTCTACGGATATAAATTTGAACCTGTTCTCAAAGTGACTGGACATGCGTATCCGTAGGACTAGCTCCACAGGTCAAGCTCAGTAACAGCCCCCACAGCTGGAAAGGCCACGTTTCGAACAAGTGTACGTCCTATAGTGGCCTCGTGCTTTGAGGCGTTATGGACATGTCCATGGATGACCAAATCAGGCTGGCGTTTCTCGACAACAGTGTAGAATTTCCTGCTTCCAAGCCAAGCGAATGCCTTTGACTCTTCGCCCTCACATGTTTCTAGGCAGGGACTATAGTGCATGAGGAGGATGGTGTGGTCAGCCTTTTTCATAATACCCTTTAGAAGTGATGATGCTCTAGCGGCACGTCTCTCGAAGACCCTCTTTATGGAGGGAATATTGCGCCTCTGCCAAGTAGTCGCCTTATCAAGGGAGCCCTGCGTCCCGACAATACCAATCGTCTTGCCATCCGATTGCACTGAGGAATACTGTTCATCTAGGAATGTCATCCTCCCGGCGACCAGACTCACGAGTTGTTTACGAATCTCAGCATACTCCTCGTTTCCGAAGCAGCCTATGATGGGGAAGTCAACACCAAGGGTATCCTCTACTGTATCAAGAACTCGAACAATTTCCTCAGCGATTCCTCGGTTTATCATATCACCAGCCATGAGGAAAAGATCAGGCTTAGAATGTATGGAAAGCTCTGCCTTGAACTCTTCATGAAACCGAGGACTATGTATGTCTGCTACAGCTAGTATTTTCATATTGATGGCTCTGCATTACGAATGAAATCAGACATGTTAAACAAGGATATTAAAGTTTCAACATAGACACAATGGATGTGTGATTTATGGCTGGCACCTATGCTCTGAATCTCTTTGATAGATTCCACCTGGGACATCAAGCATTGATAGATAGATTATCAGATATGCCTAGTCCCGTTGCAGTGGTCACAGGAGGCGAGATCGTTGGACGGAATCTTGATCTTCAATGCATAATCCAGCCAATTGAGGAACGGCTAGCCAAACTGAAGGAATACATAGAGGAAGAGGAGCTCGACAAGACAATTGATGCCATCACAATGACGCGGTTTAGTGAGTTGCTTTCTATTAAAGGAGCAACTACATTCTTAATGTATCAGGGACCGTGCTGTGATGAAGTGAGGTCTGGCGTGCTAGATAAAAGAACCCGATACGAGGATGTTCTTGATTACCTAAAGCCTGTCCGAGCATTTGACGGAAACAAGCTAACATCTGCCAGGGTTCGGAAGGGGGAAATAGACAGGGAGGGAAAACGGCTCAGAGGAACCAGGGAGCCACCACGAAAACTCGATCTCACACATAGAGGCGAGCTAAAGGCTCCAAAAGGAAACCTATATCACAAGAATGACGGCCCGCCTCAGAAGAGAGTAGTTGAAAGGATTATTGAGGAGAATCCGAAGTGCGTCGTAGCTGTGGGAGATGTAACTGTAGCCACGCTCATTGAAGAAGGATACATCCCTGATGTTTCGATTGTGGATGGAATAACGAAGCGAGGAAAATTCGAGGGAACCTTCTCTGGCGAACGAGAATACATGTTCTATAATCCGGCAGCGGTGCTATATCCTGAAGCGTGGTCTACTATCGATACAGCGATACGTGACAAGAAGAGGTCGCTTATCGTTGTTGATGGAGAAGAGGACCTCATGGGATTTCCTGGAGTCCTCTTAGCACCTAATGGTTCCATCATGCTCTATGGTCAACCTGACGCAGGCATTGTATGGGTGCCTGTCCATAAGGAGAACAAGTCCTTAGCTCGATCACTCCTGAACAAAATGCCAATCATAGATTAGTGTCTAGAGTTCATCGCTGCGGGAATCCTTTCAATGCAGTCAGTAGCCATGATATGGTCGCCAAGCTCGTTGAATGCCAATTCACCAGCTGAACCTGATACAAAAGCTGCAGCTGAAGCCGCTTTGAATGCACCATGTCCTCTTGCCAACAGGGCAGCAACAATACCTGACAGAACATCACCAGTGCCGCCCACGCTCATCGCAGGAACTCCCGTGCGATTCAGTTTATGTCGACCATCAGGATGAGCTACAATGTCAATAGGTCCCTTTAGTAAGATTACAGAATTGTACTTCTTTGCTGTTTCCAGAGCTGCATCTATTCGATTCGCCATGTCACTTGCTATTCCAAGACTCTTCTCCATTAGGATGGACAGCTCTCCCCAATGCGGGGTTAGAATGGAGAAGTCAGGGTTCAAACGTTGCTCCGAACCAGCCAGAGCCTTTAGCCCATCAGCATCCAAAATGATTGGCTTTGCGACGCTTACCAACTTGTCAACAATGGCTCTTACTGCTAACACGGTATCACGATCGAGACCCAAGCCCGGTCCAAGTGCAACAACATCTTGATTAGCAGCTGCTTCAATGATGGATTCTACTGATTCACGCATCAGCACTCGAGTTCCTAGACTGCTGACCATTAGGTTAGGGCTATATGAACGAACAGCGTCGACGACAGGTTCAGGCGTCATTATGCTCACAAGATCAGCCCCAGTCCGTAGGGCCGCAAGTCCAGCTAGAGCTGGTGCTCCGGAATAGACATCACTACCTCCGATGACGAGAATTCGTCCGAAGTCACCCTTTCGAGCGGTTGGTTTTCTTGGCTGCACAAAGCGGGAAACATCACCTGGACCGCAGATGGTATTGGCCTCAGAAGGAATCCCGATTGAAACAACCTTCGTTTTTCCAACGAGTTCCTTCACAGCTAGAGTCCCCTTCTTTGGTCCGTGAAGCGCAATTGTGACATCTGCTTTTACTGCCTTACCGTATATCTCGCCTGTATCTGAGTCAATCCCTGTAGGGACATCGATTGCATACTTCCTCGCTGCAGACTTGTTCAGCATCACAACACCAGATAGAATAGGTTCACGTAGACGACTTTTCAGCCCAAATCCCATCATTCCATCGATTATTATATCAGCATCAAGAATGGATTTGGCTTTCTTTACAGAGGACTCCGTCTTAAGAACACCTCTTGTAATCTCGCGCAGATTCTTCAAAATGCTCCAATTTACAGCAGTTTCAGGATTGGCTATGTCATTCTCAGAGCCCAATAGATAGACCTCGACAGCTGCGCCCTCTTCCTGCAAATACCGAGCAGCCACCATTCCATCTCCGCCGTTTCCTCCCAAACCGCATAGAATCACAATACGCTTTCCTTGCACATTTTCGTTTTCTGAAACCACACGTGCAGCTTCACGTCCTGCATTCTGCATGAGGATACTGTGAGTAACACCCAGATACTGCGCGTTGAGCTCAAGGATTCGCATCTCCTGAGTGGTCAGAGGTGACTCTTGCATTTCTAGCACCAAGATTAGTGATGCCTGTCGCTGTCTAATGAACCCTTACAATACATGATAGTAGTCAGAAATGCATTCGTTTGCAAATCCTTTTATGACCGATGAAGGCCGAGCCTAAACCATGTCCGAGCAGTCCGCCTCTGATCTTCAACATCAAGTGATTCCTAGGTTGCAGGAAATTCAAGAGAGGTTCGGGTATATACCCCAACAAGCCGTTGAGTGGCTTTCAAGCAAATTGAGATTGAGCCCTCAGGAGATTTACGGAGTAGCCACGTTTTACAATTACTTCAGATTTAATCCTCCCGGAAAGCATGAGATTAGGGTCTGCCTTGGCACAGCATGCCATGTTGGTGGAGGAGAGAAGCTCCTGGACGCACTCAGTGAGAAGCTAGGCATCCAGCCCGGTGAAACCACCACTGACGAGAGATACAATCTGGAACGGGTAGCCTGCGTTGGAGCTTGTGCTCTGGCGCCAAACATAGTGATGGATGATGAGGTGCATGGTAGGATGACACAAAGGTCTCTCAAACGCCTGTTAGACAAAACTGATAGAGAAGACAAGAAAGCCACCACCGATAGCGACGAATAATGGAGGGGGAGCTATGGTCGAATCTGATACGATTGAGGTCTTGATCTGTTTAGGTACGGGCTGCGAGTCAGCCAAGTCTGAGATACTCTACACTAAGATGGCCGAACAGGTCAAGAACAAGAAGCTCGAGGATAAGGTCAAGATCACGAGAATTGGATGCCATGGACTTTGCGAACAGGGTCCTGTTGTTGCTATTGAGCCAGAAGGCTTATTCTATTGTCAAGTGAGCGAGAAGGACATTCCAGAAATCGTTGATTCGCATTTCTCCAGAGGAAAGCCAGTTGAGAGGTTATTCTATCAATCGCCTGAAGGCGAGAGAATTCCTCACTATAAGGACATCCCATTCTACTCCAAGCAACACCGAGTGGTGCTGAAGAACTCTGGTCATATCGATCCAGGTAGAATAGATGATTATCTTTCAGTCGGAGGCTACAAGGGACTTGAACGTGCTCTGAAAGAAATGACTCCGGACCAGGTTATAGAAGAGATTTCGAAGTCCGGCCTCAGAGGCAGAGGCGGAGCAGGATTTCCAGCAGGATTGAAGTGGAAACTCGCAAGGAATTCCCCAGGGGATAAGAAATACGCGATCTGTAATGCAGATGAGGGAGACCCTGGTGCGTTCATGGATGGGTCCATTCTTGGTGCAGATCCCCATTCCGTCCTTGAAGGTCTCTCAATATGCGCCTATGCTATTGGAGCTGATGAGGCCTACGTATATGTTCGTCATGAATATCCTGCCGCAGTAGCCTCACTAAAGAAAGCTCTGAAGGCATCCTACGAGAGAGGATTCTGGGGGAACTCCATTCTGGGGTCAAACTTCAACCTTCAAATTCAGCTGATGGAAGGTGCAGGAGCATTTGTTTGTGGTGAAGAAACCGCCCTCATGGCATCTATTGAAGGACGAAGAGGAATGCCTAGGCCTAGACCACCATTCCCTACAGAGTCTGGCCTTTGGGGCAAACCTACAGTGATCAATAATGTAAAGAGCCTAGCGAATGCGTCCATCATTCTCAGAGAAGGGTGGGAATGGTTCAAATCAATTGGGACAGACGGAAGCCCTGGGACTGCAATATTCTCACTTACTGGAAAAGTCAAGAACACAGGTTTGGTCGAAGTGCCTATGGGGGCAACACTTCGGCACATCATATTCGATGTGGGTGGTGGCATCAAGGATGACCGCACCTTCAAGGCAGTTCAGACCGGTGGTCCGGCCGGGGGATGTCTTCCAGCAGAGAAACTTGACCTCCCTGTGGATTTCGATTCACTAAGAGAGGCTGGAGCTATCATGGGCTCTGGCGGGATGATAGTAATGGATGAAACGACCTGCATGGTGGATGTTGCAAGATACTTCCTATCATTCACGCAGCAAGAATCATGTGGCAAATGCACACCCTGCAGGATGGGCACCCTTCAGATGCTTCGCATTCTTGACAAGATTCGAGAAGGGCGCGGTGAGGATGGAGATATTGAGAAACTCCTCGAACTGTGCGAAACCGTTGTAGATGGATCTCTTTGTGGGCTTGGACAAAACGCACCCAATCCAGTCCTTACAACTATCGAGTATTTTAGGAGTGAATATGAAACCCATATCAAGGACAAGACCTGTCCAGCAATGGTCTGCAGAGACCTTGTGAAATTTGTCATAGACCCGGATAAATGCATTGCATGCGGGGCCTGCAAAAGGATTTGTCCAACAGGGGCTGCACAGGGTAGAAAAGATGAGATTCACCATATCCAGCAGGATCTTTGCATCAAGTGTGGTGCTTGTTATGAGGTCTGCCCTCCTAAGGCAGATGCAGTATTGAAGATATCCGCTCATGGCGAGCTGAAACATGCAAAGGGAGGGGCAGAGTGATGGCGATTATACATATTGATGGCCGGAAGCTCGAGTTTGAGGAGAAGGGGGACACCATCCTTGAAGTTGCCAGGCAATTTGGCATTTACATCCCAACTCTATGTGACCATGATGAATTGGATTCACATGGTGGCTGTCGGATGTGCATTGTTCAAGTTGAAGGAATGAGAGGATTTCCGCCTGCATGCAGCACTGCTGCAAAAGATGGAATGCAAGTCAAGACATCTACAGAGAAGCTTATGACCCTTAAGCGCAATATCATGCAGCTCCTTCTTATGGAACACCCGAGTGCCTGTATGGTTTGCACAGAGCAGGAAGGCTGCAACGAGTATAGACCAAATCCCTACAAAGCAGGAAGAGTCACGGGATGTACAACGTGTCCAAATCGATACACATGCCAGCTGAGAGAGGTTGTGGAATTCCTGGGGATTAAGAATCTTGATTATCTCCCGCATTACAAGGAAATTGAAGTCGAGCGGCACGATCCATTCTTCGATAGGGACTACAATCTATGCATCCTCTGTGCAAGATGTATTCGCGTCTGTGATGACATTCGAGGAACCTCCGCGATAACCTTCGCAAAGCGCGGACATAAGACCAGAGTTGATACGTCTTTTGGTATTTCTCATATTGAAAGTGGATGCTGGTTTTGCGGAGCGTGCATCGATGTCTGTCCTACAGGCTCGCTGAAGCCACGAATGACAAAATGGACTGGTGCACCAGATTCAATTGAGGAAACCACCTGCGTCCTCTGCGGAATGGGCTGTCAAACCCAATTCAATATCAAATGGAACAGGGTGATGGGATCTGAGGCTGGAAGCCGTGAGAGTTCACCCAATCACGGACATATGTGTGTAATAGGCAGATTCTGCATACCCTCTCTGGTCAATGCACCAGACCGAATAAGAGCACCGCACCTGACGAAGGAAGGAAGCCTAGTTCCTGTATCTTGGGAAGAGGCGTTGGGCGAAACAGCCCGGATTCTGAAGGAAACCAATCCAGAAAGAGTTGGATTCATTGGAAGCCCTCAGATGAGTACCGAGTCGGCATATTTGTTTCATAAATTGGCCAGGGTGGGTGTAAGGAGTCCAAATGTGGACTTTCAAGGATCAGATTTCCCAGCATTGATTCACAAGGAGCTTGCAGATCCTAAAGACTTTGCTAGAATACGCGGACTCGACCACTTAGACGACGTAGACTGGATAATGTCAGTTGGGGGAGATTTTGTCAAGACCCATCAGGTAGTCGCAAAGGTCGTGTACAAACAGGTGAAACAAGGCAAGCCACTCATTGTAGTTGGCAGTGTAGGTAACAACCTGCAGAGATGGGCGGCCTTCCATTTTCCGATGCGGCCAAAGGACGTGCCTAGATTTCTGAAGAATCTTGCTGAACGCAATACAAGTATACCTGGGACAACAAAGCCCCAGGCTAAACGGCTCATCGAAATCACAAGGAATGGAAAAGGAGCCATATTAATCGGATCAAGAATATTAGAAATTAAACAACCAAACCAAGTACTTCGTACCCTTGTCCTACTTGCTGGAGAAGATGGTGCGATATACCCCCTGTTCCCATTAGGTAATGAAGCTGGTGCTTTGAAGGCGGGATTGCGTCCTGAGATGCTGCCGGGCCCCACTTCTGCAACTGTCAAAGATATCAAATCACTTATGGAGAAATCTTGGGTTGATGCCAACTTCTCAGATGGTCTTCACTTGGTTGAGATGCGTGAGAAGGCGCAGAAAGGAGAATTGGACGTGCTATATATTGCAGAGGGTTCTGTATCCTCTGCAGGATTCGAGAGAATACCAACCATAATCTATCAATCACCATATCCATCAGAGTGGTCGAGTCTTGCATCAGTAGTCCTTCCTGCCGCGACCTTTCTAGAGGAGAGTGGCACATTCATCAATCTTGAGATGAAACCGCTTAAGATCAAACCTATTGCAAAAGGTCCAGGAAAACCTCGACAGGACTGGCAGATATTTGCGGAACTCGGACAGATGATTAGTGCAAAGGGATTTGACTTTGAAACAGCTGATGAAGTCTGGAAGGAGCTGTCGCTCTTCGCTCGCAGCATAGAGATTGGTGGACAAGTAATAAGGACATCATGGAAACCTGCAGCTAGAGAGAAGAACGATTGGTATCCCAGATATAGAGGCGCGGTAATCCCCGAGAGGATTGAGGATTTGGCTATCTTCATAGATGCACTTCCGGACAGAGATAAGCCACCAACAGAAGAAACTCTGGATGAACTTGTGGAACGCGTGCAGGAGGAAAAGGCCGCGAAGACCAAGGAGGTGGTTTCATGAAAGGAGAGATTCTTGTCAATGAGGAAGTGGTTCCTAACGTGCACCGCCTTGTTCTATCTGCACCACTGATTGCCAAGCGGGCTAAACCAGGGCAATTCATTATGATAATACCTGACGAGGAGGGAGAAAGGACACCCTTCACG